>CAZQVW010000089.1:0-10209 GCA_964596865.1 uncultured Bacteroidaceae bacterium | reverse complement strand
CAAAAAAGCTCACCCGGAAGGGGATTCCGGATGAAAAGGTCGGGAAAATTTTTCGATAAAAGGAAAGGGGATTACAATTTGGGAAGCTACCGAAAAAGTCTTTCGGTACGTGCAAAAAATTGGGCGAAGTATGGGCGAATTAGGCATGAGGCTACCGGAAAGTTCGCCATTTTGTAATTATTGGTGTCCGGTAAAACAAAAATGTGTTTGTATTGACCATGTAGGGGCGGATCAGGCATTGCGAATGTAATGCCGTGTTATCCGCCCGATTGCCCGTCAGGGCAAAAACGCAAGGCAATGATTTTCAACCGTTCCGGTTGTCGGGCGGATAACCGGCCACCCCACTCCAAATAAATTTGTCGCAGAGCTCCCGAAACACGCCGCTACGCGGCTGATCCGCCCCTACATAGTCAATACAAACACTAATAGACAATTAACCATTATAAGGCGGTGCATTTTTTCAGCTCCCTCGTGTAGCGTCTCAACCATTCCCCGTGTACACACGTAAATGGTATCAGTGAAGCGCTTTTATAGTAGCAGAGAGTCTCTGACCGTATTACCTTAATAACGATCCCTATTGTTTTGAATGTCTTAATCCTTGTTGTAGTGGAAGAGGGTCTCTGACAGTTGAGGATTTATTTGTGGTTTTGCGACACAACAACAAGCATGGTCATGGATTACACCTGCACGGTGAGGCAATCGGGAATAGACAGTTTCAAACAGTGGTGGCAGAAGCACAAGCGATATATGATGGTGCGCTGATTGTCGGGGCAGGGCGAGCGACAAAGATGTTTTCCCATAAGGCAATTTTTTGCGAAGAAACAAAAGTGAAGGTGGCAGGACGCCGCTCCTACTGTTAAAAGATAATGAAATCGCTAATTGGGGGCCGGATTACAAACAAAGGTTTTGTAACTTTGCATTCGCGAATAAATCATAACTTAAAAAATAATATCTATGAAAAAACTCTTGTTTTCTATGGCTTTGCTGATGGCCGGTGTTTGCGGCTGGGCACAGTCGAAGGTTTATCTCACCCGCGAAATTTCTCCGCAGGCATTAGTGAAAATCTATAAGGCATTGGGCGTTCCGGCAAAGGGGCGCGTGGCCGTGAAAGTCTCCACCGGCGAGGGGTCTAACCCTAATTATCTTAAGCCCGAGCTGATTAAAGACCTTGTGTACGAGGTGGACGGCACTATCGTGGAGTGTAACACAGCCTACGGTTCCGACCCTGGCGACGAGCGCAACAATACCGCCAACCACTGGAAGGTGATAGACCGCCACGGCTTCACAAAATACTTCCCCGTAGACATCATGGACGAATATGACGAGATACGCATCCCCGTGCGCGACCATACCCACCTCAATTACGACATTGTGGGCGGCCACATGGCCAACTATGATTTTATGGTGCTCCTTTCCCACTTTAAGGGCCACCCCATGGGCGGTTACGGCGGTGCACTGAAAAATCTCTCCATCGGTTGTGGCAGTCGCAACGGTAAGGCCTACATTCATTCCGCCGGCAAGATGACCCAGCTCAACATGGACAGCCTCTGGACGCCGAAATACATTGGTAATCAAGACGGCTTCCTCGAAAGTATGGCCGCCGCCGCGCAGGGAGTGGTGGATTATTTCCGCAAGCAGGATGGTATCATCTTTATTTCCGTGATGAACAATATGTCTATCGACTGCGATTGTGTGGATCACCCAGCGCCGGTGAAACTCAAGGATTATGGCATCCTCGCTTCCACCGATCCCGTTGCCCTTGACCAAGCCTGCGTGGATATTATCAACCAGCAGAAAGTTACTCCCGAGAACGACCCCACCGACCTGCTGCAACGCATTGATAAACAGCACGGCACTCACACTATCGATTGGGCCGAACACATTGGCCTGGGCTCTAAGAAGTATAAAATCATCGAAGTAAAATAGATGATGGGGGCAGAGCGAAAAGAAACTAACGAAACCGTCTATTACGCGACAAACTGATTAAGCCTGTAGGGGGCTGGTTTGATATCCGCCCGAGAAATAATAAAGCAGCATTTTGATATTCACTTCGTTAACCACATCTGTAATCCGCGGGCGGGTATAAAACCCGCCCCTACAGGTAAAATCAATATCCTGCGTGGGCAAAAAGGAGGGGCAAGAAGGCTTTGTAATAATTTGCTCCTTGACAAAGCCGTCTGGCGATGAAGATTGTTTTGCCGTTCGGCGAAAAATGATTAAGTTTGCACTCCGAAAACGAACATACATTATAATATGAAAAACGTAGAGATGCTGTTCGCCGAGCAGCTGTTGGCTGTAAACGCCATAAAGGTGCAGCCCCAAGATCCATTCACGTGGGCCAGCGGGTGGAAATCGCCGTTCTATTGCGACAACCGCAAGACACTGTCGTATCCCGACTTGCGCACATTTGTGAAGAAGGAACTGGCCAATCTGGTGGAGGATCATTTTCCGCAAGCTACGGCTGTGGCCGGTGTAGCCACGGGCGCTATCGCGCAGGGTGTGCTGGTGGCTGATTTGCTGGAGCTCCCGTTCTGCTATGTCAGGGCCAAGGCCAAAGACCACGGCATGGGCAATCTGATTGAGGGCACACTGCCGCAGGGCAGTAAGGTGGTGGTAGTGGAAGACCTCGTATCCACCGGCCTTAGTAGCCTGAAAGCCGTGGCCGCATTGAGAGAAGCCGGCTTTGAGGTGGTGGGCATGGTGGCTGCCTACACGTATGGTTTCCCCGTGGCGGAAGAAGCGTTCCGCGCAGCCAATGTGGAGCTATACACGCTCACCAATTATGAGGCACTTATAGAGGTGGCCACACATTCCGGCTACATCACGCCCGAACAGAAGCCCACCCTCGACGCTTGGCGCAAAGACCCCTCCCACTGGACAGGCAAATAGCCATATTATAAAGGCGAGAGGCCGTAGCCGAATGCCGGCAAAAAGCTATATGTAGGTGCGAGAGGATAGTTTTGTCGCTGTCCAGAAACAAAAGGCGCCTCCCCCTGTGGCTCTTGCCGTTACCCATCGTTTTTATCACGCGGTGGCCCATCATCCCCCACCCCAACAATGACAAAATAATGAGCGATTACGTTAGTCAAGTAAAGACAATCAATGCCTCGCAGGAGGCTGTTTATAATAAGATTTCGAATCTGAGCAATCTTAGTGCCCTAAAGGAGCGAATGAGCGACCCCGCGGCTACCCAGCAGTTGAGCGAACAGTTTGGCGAGGATAAGATTGGCGCCGCAATGGAATATCTGCAAAACGTGTCCTTCACCCCCGACACCATTGAGGTGGGCGGCACACCGGTGGGCGCGCTCAAGCTCCAGATTGTGGAGCGCGAAGAGCCTAAGTGCGTGAAATTAGAAGGCGTGGGCACACCAATCCCCCTTACAGTGTGGCTGCAGATAGTGAATCGAGGCGAACAGGAAGCCGCCATTCGCGTTACATTAAGGGCTGAACTGAATTTCTTTATGCGACAGATAGTGGGCAAACACCTGCAGCAAGCCGCAGACGGATTGGCAGAGATTCTTTCAAAAATAAATTACACAGATTAAGCATTATAAGATGGCAAACAAACTGTGGGAGAAGAATGTGGAGGTGAACAAGGAGATTGACCGCTTCACCGTGGGCAAAGACCGCGAGCTCGACCTCCTTCTGGCAAAATACGACGTGATGGGCTCGATGGCCCACATCACTATGCTGCAAAGTATCGGCCTGCTCACTAAAGACGAGCTCAATATGTTGCTCCGCGAGTTGAGGAAGATATATAAGGTGGCAGACGAAGGTCGGTTTGTGATAGAAGACGACGTGGAGGACGTGCATTCGCAGGTGGAACTGATGCTGACGCGCTCGCTGGGCGATGTGGGCAAGAAAATCCACTCCGGTCGCTCGCGCAACGACCAAGTATTGGTGGATCTTAAGCTCTTCACCCGCGACAGACTGATGCTATTGGTGGAAAAGGTGGTGCGCTTATTCCGTGAACTGCAGAAGCAGAGCGAGAAATACAAGGATGTCTTGATGC
The DNA here is from genome assembly GCA_964596865.1 of uncultured Bacteroidaceae bacterium. Lineage (GTDB taxonomy): Bacteria > Bacteroidota > Bacteroidia > Bacteroidales > Bacteroidaceae > UBA6382. The sequence continues at coordinate 6,197 of CAZQVW010000089.1, read as the reverse complement.
CTGGCTACACCCATCTGCAAGTGGCCATGCCCAGCAGTTTCGGTCTGTGGTTTGGCGCATACGCCGAGAGCCTAACAGATGATATGCTGTTCCTTCAGGCCGCCTATCGCATGGCCAATCGCAATCCGCTGGGGTCGGCGGCAGGCTACGGCTCTTCGTTCCCGCTGAATAGGGCGATGACAACGCAATTGCTGGGCTTCCAGTCGATGAATTACAACGTAGTCTACGCCCAAATGGGCAGGGGCAAATTGGAAAGGCAGGTGGCGCAAGCTATCGCCACCGTTGCCGGCACACTGGGCAAGATGGCGTTTGACGCTTGCCTGTATAACAGTCAGAATTTCGGCTTTGTGAAGCTCCCCGCCGAGTGTACCACCGGTTCTTCCATCATGCCCCACAAGAAAAACCCAGATGTCTTTGAGGTGATGAGGGCAAAATGCAATAAGCTGCAGGGATTGCCAAACCAAATCCTGCTTATTATGAATAATCTGCCCAGTGGATATTTTCGCGACCTCCAGGTGATTAAAGAACTCTTCCTGCCCGCGTTTCAGGAGATTGAGGATTGCGTGGATATGGCCACGTATATAGTGGAGCGCGTGGAAGTGAACCGCCATATCCTCGATGACCCGCGTTACGACGCCATGTTCAGCGTGGAGGAGGTGAACCGCCGCGTGCTTGCCGGCACCCCCTTCCGCGATGCCTATAAGCAGGTGGGGTTGGAAATCGAGGCGGGCCGCTTTACGCCGAATAAGAATATCCATCACACCCACGAAGGTTCTATTGGCAACCTGTGCAACAAGGAGATCGCCGCTTTGATGGATAATATCCTCAAAGGCTTTGGTTTTGAGGAGACTCAGAAAGCAGAACAGGCGCTTATTAAAGGAGAATAGGCGCTCATTAATGAAGAGCAGGCGCTCATTACTGGAGAGCAGGCGCTCATTAGTGGAGAATAGGCGCGCTTATTAAAACAAGAGTAGGTGCATACAAAAAAAGTAGGCTCTTATTAATTATAATCAGGCTCATATTAAAAGGAGAGTGGCATCTTATTAAAGCAGAAAAAGATGAGAAAAGGTTTTTGCGCGGTAGCGATGTGTATTATGGCGTTGTTGGCGGGGTGTAGCGGCAGTGATTCCTACACGGCCTACAGCAGGTGCAAGGCTTCGTTCACGTATTATACCGTGATGACCACCACACCGCTGAAAAACGCCCTCTCTTCTCCTGGCGAATACTGCGCAATCTCGCTTTCTGCCGATAGAAAATTGAATTTCGTGTCGCCAACGCTATCGCAGCAGGTGGATGTTACGGCCAGTGCGGTGTACCAAAGTTTTACCTGCATAGGTGGCTTTATCGTTGGGATGTCGAATATGCCGGATATAGGAGCAGACTCGCAAGGATTGGTAGCCTACGACCTTGTGTGCGCCAACTGCTATCATAACGACGCCATACAGCGCTCGCTCACCCTGCAGGAGGGCGGCAAAGCCTATTGCAGGCGGTGTAAGCGCACCTACGACCTCAATTCTAACGGCATAATTTTCTCCGGAGAGAAAGGACGCCCGCTGGGACGCTACCATATCGCCTATGATGGCAACAACAGAATGAGTATTTGGAATTAAAAACCTAATTAGTTAGAGTAAAATCCGAGCTATTCAGAGCTTAGTGCCAGCCTTTCAGAGTAAAATCTAAGCTATTCAGAGCTTAGTGCCAGCCTTTCAGAGTAAAATCCAAGTTTTTAAGTGGATAAAGCTGGGGGTTGCGAGGTTTTCTTTATTTATATCGTGAAAAGCCACCGCTGCTTTGTGGTGCGGCCGATGTTTTTCGTGCTCTCACTCATCATTCGTCTTCTTCCCGAATGATTTCTTCCAAAACGGAATAAGCCAAGTCTATTTCAAAACCGCGACCGGCCGCAAACGCCAATAATTTCTGAAACCGTTTACTATTATTGGGCTCATTAATCTGGCGATTGCGGGCAAGGAGCAGATTTTTCAGCGTTTGCAAGTATTCCTTTTCATTTATTTGCGATAATTGGTCGTCGGCAACTATGCCCGCGACGCCTTTCTGCCTCAAAGCAGCGAGGATTTTTCGCCGCCCCCAGTGATCGAAAAGAAATTTGTCGTGCACAAAGGCGCGGACATAGCGCTCTTCGTTTATAAAGCCGTCATCAGTGAGGCGGTCGGCGATGCGTTGCGCCGCTTCGTGGGAAAGGCCTTGTCGCATGACTTTCTGACAAATATCTTTGGCGGTGTATTCCGCTTTGGCGCAGCGAGAGGCGAGTTTTTCGTAGAGCTCCTGTTCGGTGGGTATACGTTTAGGTTTCGGCATATTGTGTTATCGATGTTTTTATAACGACCAAAATTTGCGCAATCAGCGTTTGCTATTTACGGAGACTGCTTTATGAGTAACGAACTCCCTTTGATTTTGTACAGATTTCGTTTTACTTTTGAACAATCAGGAAGCGCGGATTGTTTAGGAAGTCGTTGCGAACGGTGATGGCGTGAAAATTGCTGTCAAGGAAACAGTTGGCAGTCTCCACAGGCAGAGCGGCATTGATTTCGCAGGCAAGCAGACCGCCCGAGGCGAGGGCCGTCTCGCTCCAATGGGCCAAAGCCTTATAGAAAACGAGCGGATTGCCGTCTTCCACGAAAAGCGCCAAGGAGGGCTCGTAATCTAATACCCTTTTTTCCATCTCCGCTTTTTCCTTTTCCATCACGTATGGCGGGTTACTGACAATAATATCATATTCTCCATCGGGGATTTCGCAATCGTCCTTCTCCGAAGTCTTTCCGTCGTTTGGAAAATTTTCCGCCAGCAAATCCGCATGGAAAAATCGGATTTCACAGTTGTTTTGCTCGGCATTTTGTTTGGCGAGGGCGAGGGCACTGTCGCTGATGTCGCAGGCGCAAACAATGCTGTCGGGCAACGCCTTCTTTATGGCTATTGCTAAGCATCCGCTACCGGTGCAAGCGTCCATAATGCGCAACTGTCCCTTTTTCTTTTTGGCCATTTCAATCACGATGTCGGCCAGCTCCTCGGTTTCGGGCCGTGGAATCAATACATTCTTGTCTACATTTATCTTGCACCCGCAAAACAGCGTGCTCCCCACCACATATTGCACCGGCTCGCCCGCTTTTATGCGCTTTACACACTCGTCCAACAGCCTTTTTTCGCTTTCTTCCAGAGGTTTATCTATGCCCGCCATCACTTTGGTGAAGTTACGGCCCAGCACGTCCTCAATCAGTATCCGCGCCATGGCCTGCGCTTCGCCCTTGGCGAGTTTGTTTGTACTGCTGGCCGTTTGGAGCTGGCCGCTCTCGTTCGCAATCCCCTTATTGCCGTGATTCCATCGTATGCTCTCGCTTTGTGGGCTATCCATAAGGCGATGAGTGATTTGTGTGTACAGATTATTGGTGGGCATATCGTTCTTGGAAATATAAAAAGCCGCAGAGCCCTTAATGGTTGTTCTGCGGCTTTTTTGTTTGCTGCTGCGCTCAACGCGAGGCAACTACGCGTCAATATTTGCTTTGTTGGCGTTGCGCTCGATAAATTCGCGGCGTTGCTCCACATCATCGCCCATCAGCATAGAGAAGGTGTGGTCGGCTTCGGCAGCGTTGTCGAGGGTAACGCGCTTGAGGATACGGTTTTCGGGGTTCATGGTAGTGTCCCAGAGTTGCTCGGCCTGCATCTCGCCCAAACCTTTGTAGCGCTGGGTTTGCACACCCTTTTCCGACCCGTTGTTGTAGCGGCGGATAAAATCGAGGCGCTGGTTATCGTTGTAGCAATATTCCTCGTTCTTACCAATCTTGCATCGATAGAGCGGCGGCGTGGCCAAATAGACATAGCCCTGCTCAATCAGTTCCGGCATGTAGCGGAAGAAGAGCGTGAGGATGAGCGTGTTGATATGGCGGCCGTCCACATCGGCATCGGTCATAAGGATAATCTTATGGTAGCGGAGCTTGTCGAGGTTGGCCTGCTTACTGTCGTCTGAGTCCACACCGAAGCGGATGCCCAGGGCCTGAATGATATTGTTCACCTCCTCGCTCTCAAAGGCCTTGTGCCATTGCTGGCGCTCCACATTGAGAATCTTACCTCGCAGCGGAAGGATGGCCTGGAATTTGCGCGAGCGTCCCTGCTTGGCCGAACCGCCGGCGGAGTCTCCCTCCACTAGGAATATCTCGCTCTCCACAGGGTCCTTGGAGGAGCAGTCTGCCAGTTTGCCAGGCAGACCACCGCCGGACATCGGGTTTTTCCTCTGCACACTCTCGCGAGCTTTGCGGGCGGCGATGCGCGCTGTGGCAGCCAGTATCACCTTCTCCACAATAATCATCGCCTCTTTCGGGTGTTCCTCCAAATAGTTGCTCAACGCCTCGCCCACTGCCTGATTAACAGCGCCGGTAACCTCACTATTGCCCAGTTTGGTCTTGGTCTGGCCCTCAAACTGCGGTTCGGCCACCTTTATACTGATTACTGCCGTGAGACCCTCGCGGAAGTCCTCGCCGGAGATTTCGATTTTAGCTTTCTCAATCTGTTTTTGGGCGTGCTCCTCGGCGTATTTCTTCAGCACGCGCGTGAGAGCCTGGCGGAAACCGGTGAGGTGGGTGCCGCCCTCGATTGTATTGATGTTGTTTACGAAACTATGGATATTCTCCGAGTAGCCCGTGTTGTACACAAAGGCAATCTCTATGGGGATGTTCTCTTTCTCTGTCTTTATATAGATAACGTGGGGGATGAGCGGAGTGCGCATCTGGTCAAGATAGCGCACAAACTCCTTCAGGCCCTCCTCGCTGTAGAATACATCCTTGCGCGGATTGCCGTCCTCGTCTTTCTGACGCATATCGGTAACGGTAATCTTCAGTCCGGCATTCAGATACGCCAGTTCGCGCATACGCTCGGCGATGGTGTCGTAGTTGTATTCCGTGGTAGTGAAGATGTTGCCGTCAGGCCAGAACTGTTGGCGCGTACCGGTGAGGTTTGTCTCGCCCACCACCTTCACGGGATAGAGCGGCTTACCGATTTCGTATTCCTGCTGATAAATCTTGCCGTCGCGGAACACCTGAGAAATCATGTGGCTGGAAAGCGCGTTCACGCAGCTCACGCCCACACCGTGCAATCCGCCACTGACCTTGTAACTGCCCTTGTCGAATTTGCCTCCGGCGTGCAATACCGTCATCACCACCTGCAAGGCGCTCACACCCTCCTTTTTATGGATGTCCACGGGGATACCGCGACCGTTGTCTTGCACGGTGATGGAGTTGTCCTCGCCTATGGTTACCTCGATATGGGTGCAGTAGCCGGCCATAGCCTCATCGATGGAGTTGTCCACCGTCTCCCACACCAACTGGTGGAGGCCCTTCTCACTGATGTCGCCGATATACATTGCCGGACGCTTGCGAACAGCCTCCAAACCCTCCAGCACCTGAATATTTTGCGCTGAATAGTTTGCTCCGTTATTCTGATTTTCTGCCATATAATTGTATTATTGCGTTCTATTTATAGTATTGCCGCGTTCTAATTTAATATTGCTGCGTTCTATTTATAGTATTACCGCGTTCTAATACAGTATTATTGCGTTCAAATTAAGTATTGCTAAGTTCTAATACAGTGTTATTGCGTTCTAATATAGTATTGTTTCGCACTATGAACGAGCGGCATCGTTCTACAAACGCGTAGCATTATTACATAAACGCGTAGCGTTGTACTTTTAATGGATTATTTCCTCCGATTAACGTGCCATTTAGTTCTATGAACGAGCAGTTTCGTCTTGTTAAAATCAGCCCGCGGCTCGGACTTTTTATAACCGTACAAAATTACGAATTTTTGCTGACATAACTCCATTTTTTCACGGGAAAAAGTGGGGTATTTCCCATTGTAAAGTTCCCCTTTCTGTTGTTTCCGAAAAATCCGTATTTGTCATTCCCGCGTATTGTTTGATGCCACCGGAATATGGTCTAATGCGACCAGCATTTCCCGTCCTAAAATCAATTTTCACCCTGCTAATCCGAAAAAATCCCGCGATAGTTTGCGTTCACAGTGCTGTAACATTATCTAAACAGTACTGTTTAGTTATTGTTACAGTACTGTTTAGTTATTGTTACAGCACTGTGAACGATAGTCAAAACGATTGGAAGTCGCAAGAAATGGGAGAAAAAGCGCGGAATTGGGGGCATTTTGCGCCGCAAGTGGTTATTTGCGTAGATTTCTACGAA
>CAZQVW010000088.1:0-10223 GCA_964596865.1 uncultured Bacteroidaceae bacterium | reverse complement strand
GCCAGTGCGTTCCGTTTGTGCGTATTATAGTGCAACTTGTGCGTATGAGTGTTCCATTTGCGCGCATCAGAGCGTTACTTGTGTGCCAGTGCGTTCCGTTTGCGCGTATTATAGTGCAACTTGTGCGTATGAGTGTTCCCTTTGCACGCAAGAGAGCGCAGATTACGCAGATTGGAGCATTCTTTGTGTATCGCTAAACAATAAAAAGAGTGTGTGCGCGTTAAAATAATGTAATATATCTACATCATAATATAATCGTTTCCACATTATAATATAATCATATCCACATCATAATGAGAAAGAAGAGTCTTTTCCTGTCGTTGGTGATGGCCATGCTGTGTATGGTGGTCATGGCTCAAACTCAAGTGTCGCAGATGACAGATGAGCAGTTGGCCAATTATATCCAAACGGAATATAGTAAGGGTGTGTCGCAGCAACAGATTGTTATTCGCTTGATAGAGAATGGTGTGAGCAAGGCAAAATTGGATAGAATCCGCCGCAAATATCTTTCCGGCAATCAGGCGCTGCCCGGAGCCGATGGTAAGACCACTATCTCCAACACTACCCGTATGCGCGCCAAGCCGCAGGAGCGTCGCGACATAGATAAGAAGAATGCCGCTATAAATCAAACGCGACAGGAGAATTATCAAAACGAAATGACGCCCATCACTCAGAGTTATGACGATGTGAATAATCTGGGACTTTATAACAACGGGCCGCAGGACTCGCTGATGTATTACATGGACCAATTTTTCACGCAAAAGAAAATCTTTGGTCATGATATTTTCTCGAAGGACAACCTCACTTTCGAGCCCAACATGAATATGGCCACGCCGCAGAACTACGCCCTCGGAGCCGGCGATGAACTGATCATCGATGTCTGGGGCGCAAGCCAGAAAACATATAATTGTGAGGTGTCGCCCGATGGCGTAATCGTGCTGGACGAGATTGGCCCCATCTCTGTGGCGGGCCTTACTGTGAAAAGTGCCACGCAGCGAGTGAGAGCCAAGCTCTCGCAGTATTTCGCTGATTGCAAGATTTCGCTGGCCGTGGGCAATGTTAGGACAATCCAAGTGCAGGTGCTGGGCGAGGTGGAAGTGCCGGGCACTTATTCGCTTAGCGGCTTCTCCACCGCCTTCAACGCCCTTTATGCCGCGGGCGGAATCAGTGAGATTGGTACTTTGCGCAATATAAAGGTGTTTCGCCAGGGTAAACTCCTCTCTGTGGTGGACGTGTACGACTATCTTGTGAACGGCAATAGTAAAAGTGATGTGCGCCTTCAGGACAACGACATCATCATGGTGGACGCCTACGATTGCTTGGTGAATGTGGAGGGCAAGGTGAAGCGCCCGATGTATTATGAGATGCGCAAAGGCGAGAGTGTGAAACAGTTGATTACGTTTACCGGCGGTTTCACCGGTAATGCTTACACCAAAAACATCCGTCTCACGCGCAAGGCCGGAGCCGAATACAGTATCTTTACGATAGGCGAGTTTGAGATGGGTTCCTTTGGTGTGGAAGACAACGATGAGGTGTATGTAGACTCGGTTGTGGCGCGCTATAGCAATATGGTGGAGGTGAGAGGCGCGGTAAACCACCCGGGTCAGTATCAGTTGGGCAGCAGTATCCAGAGTGTGAAAGACCTGCTCGCGGCTGCCGATGGCCTTAGGGAGGACGCCTATCAGAAGCGCGCGGTGATGCACCGCTTTAAGGACGACCTCTCCAAAGAGATGGTGGGCGTGGATGTAAAGGGCATCCTTGATGGCACTGCCCCCGATATGCCCCTGCGCAAAAACGACCTTCTTTTCATTCCCAGCCAGACGGAGATGCGCGGCAAATGGACAATCAACGTTAAGGGCGAGGTGGTCTACCCGGGCGAGTATGAATTTGCAGATAATACTACCATTCAGGATATTATCATCCAAGCCGGCGGTCTCACCGATGCGGCCTCTTATGCTCATGTCAATGTGTTCCGCCGTATTGCCGACCCACAGGCCACGGAGGACAACGACCAGATGGCCAAGCAGTATTCGTTTTCGCTGGACGAAGACTTTAGTATCTCTAAGGACACCACTTTCTTTCTGCGTCCCTACGATGAGGTGTATATCCGCCGCTCGCCCAGTTATTCCGAGCAGCAAAACGTTACTATCAACGGGTGCGTGAATTTCTCTGGCGAATATACGCTCACAAAGAAGGACTATCGTTTGAGCGACCTCGTGAAAGCCTCCGGCGGATTCACATCGTTGGCCTATGTGCCCGGAGCGCGCCTCACACGTAGGCTTACGGAGGACGAGCGCGTGCAGCGTGACAACGCTCTGCGCCAAGCCCAGATACAGCTCTACGAGCAGACCCTCAAAGCCGAGAACGCAAATATGGATTTTGACAAGGCCGACACCCTCCTTTCCATGAAGATGAACCTCGACGACACATATCCTGTGGCTGTGGACCTTGATAAAGCCATTGCCAACCCCGGTGGCCCATACGACATCGTTCTCCGCGAAAATGATGTGGTTACAGTGCCGCAATTTACCAATACAGTCAAGGTGAGTGGCGAAGTGTCTTATCCTATCTCCATGAATTATCAGAAAGGCGAGAAGCTGAAATATTATATCAACCACGCCGGTGGTTTCTCCGACCGTGCCCGTAAGCGCGCTGTCTACATAGTCTATGCTAATGGCTCGGTGGAGAAGGTGGATAGGGGCTCGTCCAAGGCTGTCCAGCCCGGTTGCGAGATTGTGGTGCCCACCAAGGAGCAGAGCCGCAAGCTCACCGCCGCCGAGACCATGGCACTGGGTTCCGGCACGGCCTCTATCGCCACAATGATTGTGAGTATGATCAATCTGATGAAGTGATCCCGCGCAAAGAAGATGAAAACAAACAGTAAGAAGAATCTCAGTCTTAAAGAGGCGGCATACATACTTCTTAAAAACAAGAAGATGCTGCTGCGCAATGTGATTATTGGTGCGGTGATGGCCGCGGCTCTGATTTTGTGCGTGCCTAGATATTATGTGTGCGAGGTGAAATTGGCTCCCGAGTTTGGCAATGCGTCTACTTCCGGTTCATTGGCTGCTTTGGCCGGTTCGTTTGGTGTAAATCTGGGCAATGGTGCGGGCGATGACGCTATATCCCCTTCGCTTTACCCAGATCTTATCCAGTCTAAGTCTTTTCAGGTGAGCCTTTTCCCTGTTAAGGTGAAGACTCAGGACGGAAAAATCCAAACCGACTACTATAACTATTTGGATAAGTATCAGAAACAGCCGTGGTGGGCATCGGTCTCCAATGCTTTGAAGCGCGCCGTTTCTCATATCTTCTCAAAAAAGGAGGGCGAGGAACAATCCCGCAACCCGCAGCCCAATCCTTTCCGCCTTTCCAAAAAGGATTTCAGTATGGCCGAGGGCATCAGTCATAAAATCGATTGTTCGGTGGACCGCACCAACTATGTTATCTCTATCACCGTAACCGACCAAGACCCGCTGGTGGCCGCTACTATGGCAGACTCCGTTCGCACTCGCCTTCAGAGCTTTATCACCAATTATCGCACCAGTAAGGCTCGCGTGGACGTGGCTTATTATCAGAAACTGACGGATAAGGCCAAACAAGACTATCAGAAGATTGTTAATGCCTATTCCGCTTACGCCGATTCCCATAGGGATATGATTATGCAGAGCTTTATCAGTGAGCGCGATGAATTGGAAAACGATATGCAGAATGCGCTCACAATCTATACCGGCATGAATCAACAGTTGCAGAACGCTAAGGCAAAAGTGCAGGAGAATACTCCCGCTTTCACCACGCTCAAATGCGCCAGTGTGCCTGTGAAACCGGCCGGCCCCAAGAGGGTGATGTTTGTATTGGCGATTATGGTATTGGTATTTGCTGCGTCTTCATTGTGGGTATTGAAAGGTGATGTCTTTCCTCTAAAAAATATAGGGGGAACAGACAACAATGATACCTCTGGACATTCCAAAGGCACTGACGTGGGCAATCAAAATCCTGCTATAGTCGCTCAAAGTGTTGCCGTAGGCTCAGAATCTGCCACGCCGTTGAATAGTAGAGCGCAAAATGACGGTAATTCTGCCTCAGATAACGGTAATACAGATAGAAATCTCCAATCGTGAACTTATTATCAAAATTATCTCCTAATAAGCAGAAGGTGGTGAGCAACCTCCTTTGGGCTGTGGGCGGCAAAGTAGTGATGCTGTGCGGCACACTGGTGTTGGGCATCATTCTGGCGCGCTATTTGGGTCCGGAGAAGTACGGACTGATGAATTATGTCATCAGTTATTGCTATTTGTTCCAGGTTCTGGCCTGTTTTGGGCTGGATAGTATCGAGGTGAGGGAAGAGGCCGCCCGTCCTGCGGATTATAACACTCTCATCGGCACCGCCTTCTGGCTGAAAGTGATATTTGGCATCATTTGCGTGGGCCTTAGTGTTGCCACGGCCGCACTGATTGGCGAAGACGCCTACACCATTTCGCTTATCGCCATCTATTCCACGTATATTGTCTTCAATTCCTTTGGAGTGATCCGCAATTACTTCACATCGCGCGTGGAAAACCGCTATGTGGTCTTGTCGGAGATTTTTCGTACCTTTGTGGGCATCGCAATTAAGATCACCCTTTGGGCGTTGGGCTGTTCGCTCACATGGTTTGTGGCGGCTTTCGCGTTTGATTATGTCCTTTTGGCCGGTGGCTACATCACTGCGTATCGAAAGAAGATTGGACCGTTGCGCAAATGGAGCTTCTCCTTTAGCTGTGCCAAAAAATTGCTGTGGCAGTCGTTTCCTTTATTGCTCACCAACGCGGCTGTGATTATCTATCAGCGCATTGACCAAGTGATGATCGGCACGATGATAGATAAGCAAAGCGTGGGCTATTTCTCTGTGGCAGCAAAGTTTGTCGAGGTGATGATTTTTATCCCCGCTACGCTCAATACTACTATCTCGCCCGTACTGGTGCAACTTAGAGAGAAGGGGGAACAACTCTATCGGGAGAAAGCCCAACAGTTTATCAATGTTACGCTGTGGGTGAGCATCATCTGCAGTGCGATAATGTCGTTGTTGGCTTATTGGGTCATCTTGTTTACGTTTGGCAAGCAGTATCTGCCCTCGGTGGCTATATTGCAGGTGCTTTCTTTCAAGATGGCCGCCAGTGCTTTGTCTTCTTCGGCGGGCACTATGCTCATAGTGGAGCGCCTTCAGCGCTGGGTGTTTATCCGCGACATATTTGGATGCGTGGTGTGCGTTGTGCTCAATTGGCTGTTGCTGCCCCGATTTGGCGCTATCGCTTCGGCTTTTGTGGCCATCGCCGCCAATATTTGCGCCGGCTATGTGGCCGATGCTATTATCCCCGCTTATCGCCATCTGTTTGTGCGCCAAACGCGCGCAATCTTTTTGGGGTGGCGCGATCTCATTCATATTCGCCAATTACTTAAGAGCTGACGGCATATCATGGCTTCTAAGGAAGGCCCACGTATCACAAAGAATGTTGATCTTGTTATGACGGAACAGAATAATATAGAAAATGGAAACGGCATCGTGGATATTCGCGCTCTAATCAGCAGTATTCGGCGGCATTGGAGGTTGTTTGTTGGTGTGATGGCCATGGCATTGGCTCTGTCGCTATTGATTAGCTATTCTTTGCCAGATTATTACGAATGCCGCGTGGAGGTGGCGCCGGAATTCCAAACCAGCGCCAGTGACATGGAGGCTATCTTGGCGATGGTGAACAGTAACCTATTGCAAAAGAAGCAGACGGATGCCGTCTACCCACTTCTTTATCCTGATGTGGTGTATTCCGAATCTTTTACGGCCAATTTATTTGATGTCCCAGTCTCCACGGTAGATCACAGTGTGAACACTACATATTATGACTACCTGAAAAATCATACTCGCTCCCCATGGTGGACGCGCGTAGTGAATGGAGTGAAAAATCTCTTCAAGCGCAAATCTGTTCACGATACTGATGTTGCGCCTCTGCGGAAAGGAGATTCTATGCTGAGGTTGAGTGCGGAACAAATGAGTATGGTGAATGCTATACAGGGCAATATGATTTTTATGGTGGATAAGAAATCGGGCCTTACTACACTGATTATGCGTGACCAAGACCCGCTGGTGTGTGCTACGGTGGCCGATTCTGTTATGACGCGCCTGCAGCGCTTTATCACCGTTTATCGTACCGGTCGCGCCAGGCAGGATAGTATTGACAAGAGTCGCATCTATCTGCAAGCTGAAAAGGAATTTCGCGATGCCGAACGCGAAAGTGGAGAATTCAATTCTAAATACTTCGACCTTACCCAGCCCAGTCTTATAGCCAAAAGAGATGAATTGGAGAAGATTGCGCAGATGAAATATCAGATTATGGCAGATGCGCAAAACAAATATCAAGTGGCCAAAGCCAAAGTACAAGAACGCAAGCCCGTGTTTACTGCAGTGCAATCGGTGATGGTAACGGCTCAAAGCGCAGGCCCTCACCGGGGCAGGATAGTGTTTGCGTTTTTGCTGGTGGCCTTTTTGGGGTGTATTGCCTATGTCTTTCGTCACCGCTTAGGTGATTTGATTGATTAAGTCCGGATTATGATTCAAAGCATAATTGTATATTCCGTTCTCACCATCGTAATGATGTACATGAGCTACTTGGCGCGCGCCAAGGGTAAATGGAAATATATGGTCTATGCTTCATTTGCCTATGCCGCTGTGTTTGGGGCGCGCTATGGTGTAGGAACGGATTATATGACTTATTTGGAAAATTTTCGCTCCTATAGCACTACTGTTTCCCACTTAGGCTTTTCTGATAAATTCGAGATTGGATTTAATCTCATCACCACTTTGTTTGCGTGGTTGGGATGGCACGTTACCATCTACTTTGGAGTGATTGCTTTTATCCAAATTCTGTTTACTTTCTTGCCATTCCGTTCGGAAAACAAGTTGTTGCCGTATTTGGTGTTCACTTTCATGGTGGGGTGCTCGTGGCTAACGTACAGTAATGGCCTACGTCAGATCTTGGCTGTGGCTTTATGGATTTGGGCGGTGAGATTTATGGTAGAGAAAAAGGTTTGGATGCACTACTTTGTAATCCTGCTTGCTGTTACTATGCATACCTCAGCCTTAATGCTGGTGGTATTTTATCCGCTTTACTATTGGAAAGAGGAATGGTTTAGGAATATCAAATTGCAGTTGCTGGCTTTGGTTTTGTCTTTGGTGATAATGAATCTGCATATAGCCCAAAATCTGATGCGAAGTATCGACCTTGTGGCGCAGGCCGTGGGTTACGGTGATTATGCCGATGAAGATAGTGATACCATCGCTCAATTAGTGGACAGGGAGTTGTCGCTCGGAATGGGATTCTTTATTACTTTGTTGTTAAATATTTTACTGGTAATTTTCTCGCCTAAGGTAAAAAATTACGTGAAGTCTAAGTATTTCAATGCGGCCTATAATTTCTTTGTTATTGGTATTGTGCTGAAATATATCTTTGCTTCCAGTATGGTGTTTAGCAGGATAAATTATTACTTTATCAATTTCACGTTTATCGTGGCGGCTTATACTCTTTTCTATGCCCACCGTTGCAATCGCGTCCTCTTCTATACCCTGCTTGCACTCTATGTCCTAACTTTTGCCGCCACCCTTTGGAAAGGTGAGGAAAACACAGCGCTGTTTGTTTTCTTCTGGCAAAAAGATCTCTATTATTTGAAATAATTCTCTGCCCTTTGGAAAATCACTCTTACTACTTTGAATCCTCGCAACGATATATTCCAAAATTATGACACCAATTGCTATTTCTATAATCATTCCCAATAACAATCCGCTTCCAATACTGCGAAGGATGATTAATTCTATTCCAGACAAGGAGATCTACGAGGTGATTGTGGTGGACAATAGTCGTGTTCCGCTAAAAGCGGAGGATGTCGTTGGCGGTCGTCATAATGTAAGGGTATATTATTCTTCTCCAGAGCGTCGCGCCGGTGGAGCTCGCAACGAAGGCTTGCTCCACGCCTCTGGCCGCTGGCTGTTGTTTGCCGATGCGGATGATTTCTATATGCCCGATGCCTTTGATATTATAGAAAAGGATTTGCAGTCGTCCTGCGATGTGGTCTATTATAATTGCACATCCTGTTATTCTGATACTCTTGAACCAGCTAACCGGAATTATGTAATCCAGCAATACATCGAGGCTTATCTCAAAGGTGATGACACGCGTTTGCGCTATTATTGGGATTCTCCTTGGGGCAAGCTGATAAAGCGTTCCCTTGTGGAAGAGCATCATATTTGTTTCGAGGAGATTATGGCGGGCGATGACGTTGGTTTTTCCATTAGGGTGGGAACGTTTGCTGCTAAGGTTAAGGCCGTCAATTTCCCCGTCTATTGCATTACCATTTTGCATGGAAGTACCACTCACACGCCCAGCAAGGCAAATATGGATTCCCTGTTTAAGGCCGTGGTCAGGCTTAATGATTTTCTAAAGCGTCAGCATCTGCGCCGCTATCGTCATTCTGTTATGATGATTTGGCTGAAGGCTTGGAAGCTCTCGCCCATTTTGGCGCTCAAGCTTTGGGGGTATTCTATACTCCACGGCAATAGTATTCTTATAGGCTGCTCGCGCTGGATTGCTACCGCACGCTTCCTTCGCCGAGAGAAACCGCAAATATAATCTTCTATTACGCATCATCTTAACGGACAAGCGATAGCTTACAAATAAAAAATCTGAACAATGAAACCGGAAATAATCGCGTTCTATTTGCCACAATTCCATCCTTTCAAGGAAAACGATGAATGGTGGGGCAAGGGCTTTACCGAGTGGACAAACGTGGGCAAGGCTAAACCGCTATTTCGCGGTCATAACCAGCCGCGAGTGCCTACCGAGCTGGGTTATTATGACCTACGCTTGCCGCAAGTTAGGCTACAGCAGGCTCAGATGGCTCGTGATGCCGGCGTTACGGCTTTTTGCTATTGGCATTATTGGTTTGGGGGCGGACGCACTTTGCTTTCAGAGATTTTTGACGATGTCCTTGCTTCCGGTAAGCCGGATTTCCCGTTCTGTTTGGGGTGGGGCAACCATTCGTGGTCGGCTAAAAATTGGAATAGTGATGGCACAACCACCGAACATATTTTGATTGAACAAACCTATCCCGGATTAGAAGATGAGAAACAGCATTTCGCTTATTTATTGAAGGCGTTCAAAGATTATCGCTATGTTAAGGTGGGGGGAAAACCTTTGTTTTATATTTTCTCTCCTTTTGATGTGCCCAAGGAGTATCTCGCCCACCTCAAGCAATGGACAAAAGAGGCGGGCTTCCCCGGTTTGTATCTTGTGGCTAATCTAAATAGGGTCTTGTCGTTCAGGGAACAGGAGGCTTTGGATATGGGTTATGATGCAGTGGTTTATGTACCATTGGCGGGCAAAATGATTGAAGGTCAACGCTTGCGCGATAAAGTAACGCGGCATCTGTATACTTACTGGCGTAAGGTGAAAGGCTTTGTGCTCCATCGCCCGCCCTTCGTCTTTGATTATCGCCGCCGGTACCCCACGTTTATTCAGCCGCATGACGCAGAGGAACATGTTATCCCGTGCATGATGTGCCAATGGGATCATACTCCGCGCTCGGGGTGGAATGGCACTGTCTTGATAAATGCTAAACCTAAATACTTCTACCGCCATGCAAAAGAGGCCCTTTCCGCTGTTCGCAATAAGCAGTCCGACCATCACATCGTCTTTCTTAAATCATGGAATGAGTGGGGCGAGGGCAACATGATGGAACCGGATATTACCTACGGCCGTGGCTTCATTGAGGCACTCCGAAAAGCTGTGGATGAAGAGCCATAGCTGTACATCAATCTTTATCGCGTAGATAATCATTAGGTGTAACTCCTTATTATACATATTGGTGATACACCCCTCCTCATAGGCGATTTGTGGCATAACACAAGTCGCCTATTACTTTTTGTGCACAAGTTTGCAAAACGCATGCGACTTTTTATCCGTCAGTTCTTTGTCTTTGTTGAAACTCTGACCAGATGTGGCGTCAATAAATTCGTGAACGTCGTGGATAATTCATGGAAATTCGTGAAAAAGTCAAAAAATCCCGAGATAGTTTGCGTTAACAGTACTGTAACAATAACTAAACAGTAGGGTAACATTATCTAAACAGTACTGTTTAGATAATGTTACCCTACTGTTAACGCAAACTATCTCGGGATTTTTGAAAATTATCTTGGGATTTTTTCG
>CAZQVW010000087.1:0-10279 GCA_964596865.1 uncultured Bacteroidaceae bacterium | reverse complement strand
AGTTATTGTTACAGCACTGTTAACGATAGTCAAAACGATTGGAAGTCGCCGCAAAGCGCGATTATTACTGCTAAAAAGGCAAATAAAGTGCGTTTAGGCGAGGATTGGGAACGAAAGCAGTGGAAAAGGAAGCCGCAGAAAGACGTTTTTGGTACGCGCAATGTATTTATTGAAACAGCAGAGGCGGATCAGGCATGAGGAACGAAATGCCGTGTATCCGCCCTAATGCCCGATGGGACAAACATGCCCAAATAATGATTTTCAACCGTTCCGGTTGTCCGACGGATAACACGCCGCTACGCGGCTGATCCGCCCCTACATGACCAACACAAGTATATTCTTGTCTTACCGGACCCAATAATTACAAAATAACGAACTTTTTCTGCAGCCTCGTATAAAACCTGTGCCTACTGGCCTTACTATGCACGCTTGAATGTGCTATGTTATTACAAATCCACGCAGTTTTCCGATATTATTCCGGTGAAACGTCCATCTTTGTGGTGGGTGGAATGAAATATGGCGGTCGCGCATCACTGCGTGGCCGCCACCAAAAAGTATTACCTTTTCGCGGGCATTAACGCCCAAAATTAAAATTGCAAACGTCCCTATCACTACATTATTAATAATGGTTTTGTGAATTGAGAATAGGGGCCAAAGTTATTCGCTGGCGGCGGGGGAAGATGTGGCATCATCGCTATCGCCGCTCGCAAAACTGTTTGTCCAAAAGGCATCGTCAAGGGTGCCTTCATAGTGGTTACTGTTATTGCTTTGGCCACCCTTTGTGCTCGTAGCCATAACCTGTGCCGGTGAGATACTGAATTTTCTCACCTTCGGAGAGAGATAAGTTCTTTTCATAACAAGATAATTTTTCGGTTTAACGTGATATTTGGCGCAAAATTAGCGATTAATCCGCATTTTAAGCGCAGATTTCATGGCATTTGTGTGCTAAATGCGAAATTTTGCGCTGTAATTTTGATTTTTGCGGGAGATATTGGCACAAACGGGCGATATTGAATAGCGATATTATCCCAAAACAATTTGGCAGGGGAGGAAATTGATTTGAGAAAGTAGGGGCGGATTAGCCGCAAAGTACTGAAAAATTCATTCACTTTGTAATTTTGCCGCCCCTACTTTAATTACAATGCGCGTAGGCAAAAAAATCTCGTCTTTTGCACGCATTCATAATCTTTTAACATTATATATGTAAGTAAAAGAAGCGCATATTTTGCTCATTCGCGGGATTATGCTAATTTTGCAGTAGGATTTAGCATTCAGAAAGCCGGAATAGCAGTATGATTGCTTGACAGAGCCCCCACTTATACCTATTATACCCCCACTTATACCTATATATAATCCTCAATATAGATGAAAAGAATCCTATATATCCTTATCGCCGCCCTAATGATGGAGGGTGCTCCGTGGGCAATGGACGCCGCTGCTCAGACCAGCAAGCCGCGCAAGCAGAAGAAAGAGAAAGTGCTCACCAGTGAGGGCGAGCCCGATTCCACCGCCACCACGGGCAGCAACAAAAAGGGCCGCGCCAAGGACAACGCCATATCCTATGAACAGCGATTGGGCTTCGCTCCGTCGCGCTACTTATATGGAGTGGCTATCAGTTACACGGATTCCGTTACCTATATCACAGACATCGCCGCTATCACCGATGTGGCGTATGATACCTCCACCAAAACCCCGCTGGGCCTTGATCTCTACTCCGAGAGCTTGCGCACTTTCCTGCAGGCGCAGGGCAAGACGGGCTATGTCTGCACCACATTTATTTGCAAGAACAAGAAAGAGGCCGAAAAGCAAGTGCTGGCGCTGCGCCACAAGTTGGAGAAAAATCCAGTGTGCCCCTATAAGCCTCTTGGCGGATTTGCCTACCATCGCATAGCCACCGAACAGATCTTCACCAATGCCGGCGAACAAAAGAAGTACACGGATTCCGATGAATCCGACTTCTAATACGCCTGGCGGGACAATATTAACATACAAGTATTGCAACAATGCCGCGAACGGCCGAAAGCCAACAGTTACGCATAGCAATCATATCATAGACAATGAGACGCACATGAAGACGTGCCACCTTAATATCGCAGACTTTGACATTCGCCTCCGCATGGAGGAAGATGGATATTTCCGCCTGCCGCAAAATTACCACCCCTTCACAAGTGCCGAACCTAAGGGTGAGCATCTATGCGATGTGAGCGTGGTGAGCCAGCGCATGGACGATAGCAACGCCACCCCCATCTACGAAACAGAGGATCTCGGCTTCCGCCAAGAGGTGTTGCGCACGCCAACCAACAATTATCTGGTGCGCACCTATCAAGGTAACCGCCAAATAGCCGCCGTGATGAAGTGCGGCGAGCGGTTTGAGGATAATATCATCTGGATTGCCCAATCAGACGATGCCGGTATGGCCTTTGGGTTCAACAACTCGATGATGATTGCGTTCGCGTTCGCCGCCGCCTATCATAAGACGCTGGCAATGCATTCGTCGGTGGTGGCAAAAGACGGGTGGGCATATATGTTTCTGGGCAAGAGCGGTACCGGCAAGAGCACTCACTCTTCTCGGTGGCTCAAACACTTGAAGGGCTTTCACCTCCTCAATGACGACAATCCCGTCCTGCGCGTGAAAGACGATGGCGTGTGGGTCTACGGGTCGCCGTGGAGCGGCAAGACGCCCTGCTATCGACAAGAGAAAGCGCGCGTGGGCGGCATAGTGATGCTGGAACAAGGGCCGCAAAACAAAATATGGAAAGAGGACGTGCCCGCAGCCTTTGCGTCGCTGATGATTTCGTGTTCGCTGATGATATGGGACAAACCGTCCTACAATATGCTGATAGAAACGATGTCGGATGTGATAGGTACGGTGGGAGTTCACCATCTTTCTTGCCTTCCCGATGAGGCCGCTGCCCAATTGAGCCACGCCACCATCGCCAAAGCCCCCAAGCAGGCATAAGATATGCAGACCCTCTCCCTCAAAAATGAAGAACTCATCCCCCAAGTAGGCGAAATGATTCGCGAGGGACACACCGTTACTATGACGGTGAGGGGTAGGAGCATGCGTCCTTTCATTGAGGACGGCAGAGATAGGATTGTCCTGTGTGCGCCCGACAATATCCGCTGCGGCGATGTTATTCTGGCTCACACCGAGGAGAAAGGTTTTGTTATCCACCGCCTTATGCGCATCGACAAGGCCACGGGCCTGTGTGTTCTGCAAGGCGATGGCAATCTGGACATCGAGCACTGCCGCAAGCAGGACATCATGGCGAAAGTGTCCACCATCCTGCGCAAGAAAAAGGGCACACCTTACTCCACCGACGGCACCGTTTGGCGCCTCTACTCCATAATTTGGACACGGTTGCGCCCAATCCGCCGTTATCTGCTGGCTGCATGGCGCCGCCTTGCGTGCAACGAATGGAGCCACACCCCTCGCAGGCGAGGCAAGGTCCCGCGCGGGTGAGACAAAGCCTTTCGCAAGTGGGACAACGCTTGTCGCAGGCAAGACACCCCTCTCCGTAGGCAAGACGCCCCTTCCAGCAAGTGCGGCAACATGAAGAACGCGCAACAAAGATTGCCAAGAATCCATTAACAGTAATAATCACAATAAGATATGAAAATAAAACCCGATTTCAACCTGAAAACCGTTTGCGGCGTCAATATGATAGTGGCCGAAGGCGAGAAAAATATCGATTTCGACTCTATCTTCTCCCTCAACGAGACCGCCTCTTTCCTTTATCGCGAAGCTCAAAAAGGAGATTTCACCATCGACTCGCTCACCAATGCGCTCACCGAGGAATACGAGGTGGAGCCCGATGCGGCCCGCAAGGATGTCAGTGAGTTTGTTGGCCAACTGAAAGAACAGCAGTTGATAGAAGAATAACTGCGGCCATAAGAAACCGATTACGCCGCCAAGAGCCACGCATCACCGGCGGCAAAAAGATTATAACAACCTCATAAACAATTATAAGATGCTAATAGCAGTAGATTTCGACGGCACCATCGTGGAGCACAAGTACCCCAGAATTGGTAAAGAGTTGCCCTTCGCCACCGAAACGCTGAAACGCCTCATCAAAGACGGCCACCGCCTGATTCTTTGGACGGTGCGCAGCGGTAGCCTCCTGCAGGAAGCCATCGATTGGTGTGAAGAGCGCGGTGTAGTATTTTGGGCTGCAAACAAAGACTACGAAAGCGATGAAGGCAACGGTGCCAGTGGTTCGCCAAAGGTGAAAGCCGATTATTATATCGACGACCGTAACCTCGGCGGCCTGCCCGATTGGGGAGTAATCTATGATATGATTACCCACAACCTCACATTCCAAGACCTCGCCAACGGGTATACGCCCTCTGACACACCTGCCAAAAAGAAGAAACGCAAATGGTTCTGAAAAAAGGAGACCGCGATGACGGACCACTCGCAGCAATAAGCCACGGACGACTTGACGAGCCACGACGCTTCGCTAATAGTTATATGGCTGCGTGGCAGGTATGGACTACCCGCTTTAATCTGTTCATACTTCATCTATGGTGGAAGCCCGCAGCATTGTGCGGCGTGGTGGGTGCGGCGTGGCTGCTGATAAGAAGCGAGATATATTTCCGCCGTTTCGATTGGCGCGAGATAGTGGTGGATATGGTGGCGCTGTGGCTCATCTTGTTTGTATGGAGCGCCATGCGGATTGTGCAGAAAGGCGAATTGGAAGCAATTGATGCCCCCGTCCCCTCTTCTTCTCCACGCAAAAACGCCCAAAATAAGGTGGCAGACGCCCAAAAGCGAGACTTCGCCAAGCGCCAGCCCCTATTCCGGCGCATAAGGCAGTCTCTCCTGCACGCAAAGCAACTCGCGGTCGCCACCGTTGTGAGCGCCCTGCCGTTATTGATGGCTGCCCTGCTCTCCTACCTTATTATATATATGCCCTGCCACCTCAACGCCCCCGCATGGGTGGATTGGGTAAGCGTGGCTGTGGCCTTTGTGGTATTGATACCCGTCGCCGGCACCATGCAGTCGTATTTGGAGATACAGAATAAGCCCGTGGGCGCCTCTATGCTGAAAGGCCTACGCCTCAACACCCATTATTGGGGCGGCATAGCGGTGATGTGGATAATTTCCTTGTGCTTGCTCGTAGTAGCGGGCGGAATAATCCTTCTCGGCGAAATGATAATCAACTTTGCCGTGCGGGATATGTTTGAGGCCTCGATAATGGGCGAAACCATGAGGGTGCCCACCTATGTGATAGTATTAAGATATGTGGTGATGTTTGTGGCTGTGTTTGTGCTCACGATAGTGCAGGGCCTATGGTCGCTACCTCAACAGATACACATACGCTCCATTATCATAAAAGACCGCTCACGCACGGCTCGCCGCGCACAAAACGCCGAAACCAAGCGCCAAAAAGCCGCCCTGCGCCAACAAGAGCGCGAACGGGTGAGGCATACTTATAGCTCCCACGAATAGCCTCGGCGAAAGCAAACGCAAAAATTTAGCAATAGCGAAAAAAGTAGTAACTTTGCCGATGAAAACGGCGAGCAGGTGAGCGTAAGTCCCCTCCTTTCGCCACAATTTCCCCTTTTAGGATAACCACAAACTATAATATTATGAAGCAGACAATTCTTGTTACCGGCGGCACCGGATTTATCGGCTCCCACACCACTGTGGAGCTCCAGCAGGCCGGTTATGAGGTGGTCATCGTAGACAACCTCTCCAATTCCTCCGCCGATGTGGTGGACGGTATCGAAAAAATCACCGGCATAAGGCCCGCTTTCGAGAAGGTGGACTGTTTGGACTACCCCGCTCTGGAGGGCGTGTTCAAGAAATATCCGGCCATCAGCGGTATAATCCATTTCGCTGCCAGTAAAGCTGTGGGCGAAAGCGTGCAAAAACCTCTGCTCTACTATCGCAACAACCTCAATTCGCTCATCAATCTCCTTGAGCTCATGCCCAAATATGATGTGAAGGGCATCATCTTTTCCTCCTCCTGCACCGTCTACGGTCAGCCCGACCCCGAGAATCTGCCGGTAACGGAAGAAGCCCCCATCAAGCCCGCCGAATCTCCCTACGGCAATACCAAGCAGATTTGCGAGGAAATCATCCGCGACGATGTTCACAGCGGTGCCCCCATCAAGGCCATCCTTTTGCGCTATTTCAACCCCATCGGCGCCCATCCCTCCGCTATCATCGGTGAGATGCCAAACGGTGTGCCCGCCAACCTCATCCCTTATCTCACTCAGACCGCCATCGGTATTCGTCCCGAACTCAGTGTCTTCGGCGACGACTACAATACTCCCGATGGTTCCTGCATCCGCGATTTCATCTACGTGGTGGATTTGGCCAAGGCTCATGTGGCTGCCATGAAGCGCATTCTTGACGGCGAGCAAACACAAGGTGTAGACGTATTCAATATCGGCACCGGCAAGGGCGCCTCTGTTCTGGAATTAATCCACACCTTTGAGGAAGCCACCGGCGTGAAACTGAAATACAAGATTGTGGGCCGTCGCGAGGGCGACATCGAACAAGTATGGGGCAACGTAGACAAGGCCAACAAGGTGCTGGGATGGAAAGCCGAGCATACTCTGGCCGAAGCCCTGTTGAGCGCATGGAATTGGCAGAAGGAACTGCGTCGCCGCGGCGTCATGTAAAAATCACTGTGTTGAATCCCTGCTACGTATTAGAAGAAAAAAAGCTCCGTGCTAATCTGGAGCTA
This sequence comes from uncultured Bacteroidaceae bacterium, assembly GCA_964596865.1. Lineage (GTDB taxonomy): Bacteria > Bacteroidota > Bacteroidia > Bacteroidales > Bacteroidaceae > UBA6382. The sequence continues at coordinate 3,581 of CAZQVW010000087.1, read as the reverse complement.
ATCAGCAATGTAAGCAAAAGGGCCAAGGTAGAGATTATCTTGGCCCTTAAGGCTTTTGCCTCGTGGAAGACGTTTCCTATCTTCCGCGAATATATCAATCATACCACCGCCTCTTCGCCATGGGAAGCCAAATTATCGGCCCTGCATTTCGGCGGACTTTGCCATACCTATTCGCCAGCCTACGAAGAAGAGACCTTTTCCGAAATCCTGCGCTATAGCGAGCACATCACATTCAATTCCTTGAGCCAATTAAAGCGTTTCCTGCCCTTGGTGAGAGCCTATGAGCAGTTGGAAGGCGGCCATCCGGTGTCGGTCGGATTAAGAATCAATCCGGAATACTCTGAAATAGAGACTTTATTATATAATCCCTGCGCTCCGGGTTCGCGCTTCGGCGTCAGGGCAAAAGAATTGGGGCAAAATTTGCCCGAGGGCATAGACGGCCTCCATTTTCATTGCCTCTGCGAAAATGGTGCCGATGCGTTAGACCACGTTTTGGAGCATGTAGAGCAAAAATTCGGCCCTCTCTTGGATCAAGCCAAATGGCTGAATATGGGTGGCGGCCACTTGATGACAAAAAAGGGGTATGACATTGAGCGACTTGTGAGCGTGCTCAACGGCCTCCACCATCGCCACCCCAATCTCCGAATTATTATGGAGCCTGGCTCCGCCTTTCTTTGGCAGACGGGCTTTTTACGCTCGCGGGTGGTGGATATAGTGGAAAACTGCGGTATCCAAACAGCCATTCTCAATGTTAGTTTCACTTGCCACATGCCCGACTGCCTGGAAATGCCATATATGCCAACGGTGGCGCTAACAGTGGCAACAAGAGAACAACAGATGACGGAAAGAGAACAGCTGGTCGCAGAAAAAGAACAGTTGATGGCGGGAAGAGAACTGGTGGGTGCGGAAAAAGAACAACAGGTTGCAAAAAGAGGACAGCTGGTGGCGGAAAATGAGCCGCATTTTGCGGCGAAAGGGCACGAACTTTTGGCGAAAAGGCAACAGACGTCTACAACAGAGCGTCTCACTACTATGTCCTCACACACTTTGCCAACGGTTAAAGCCGTTCAAAGCGACAGCATTAATATCTTGACGGAAGAAGAACGTATGGAAGGGGAAAATTGGTATCGGCTGGGCGGAAATTCCTGTCTTAGCGGCGATTGGATGGGCTATTGGCTTTTTCCTCGCCCCCTAAAAATTGGCGATGAACTGATTTTTGAGGACATGATTCATTATACCACCGTCAAAACCAATATGTTTAACGGTGTAGCCCACCCATCCCTCTCGTTATTAAAACAAAATGGCGAAGAAATCCCCCTCCGCCAATACCTTTACGAAGACTACGAAGCCCGAATGGATTAAATCCATGGCGAAGAGCTGGACCGTAGAATAACCCCAAATCGGTCATTAGATTATCATTGTGTTGGTTTCAGCATATTTCTAATGGACGCCATTAGAAATATAAGTTAATAATGTGCAGTAATGTTCACACGCAACCACAACTTGTAATTTCCTAATAACCGATTTGGGCTAAACTGGTAATTTTTAGAAATCTTTACTCCTTTAAGAAAGAGAAATTGACTGGGAATGATGAGTGTTGCAGTATGATACGATGCAAAGCAAACATTGGGATTATTGGGGAAAGAATTAGCGGAATTACTGGAAAAACTCTACGTTTCTATCATCGTATAGAGTGGCACATCGTTGGGGAATAGATCGCGACCGTGGAGACCCTCGTCGTGGAGCTCAAGTAGGAAGGAGAGGTAGATTTTCTTGGGGTGGAACTTCTGGACGAGGTGGAGGGCTGCAAGAGCCGTGCCGCCGGTGGCCAACAAATCATCGTGGATAAGAACCACGTCGTCGGGAGTGATAGCGTCCATGGCAATCTCCAAAGAGTCCGTGCCATACTCCTTGGTGAACGATTCGCGGATGGTTTGTGTAGGCAGTTTGCCTGGCTTGCGCGCAAGGACAAAGCCCGCGTGGAGCTCTTTGCTAAGAATGGACCCCATCAGAAATCCGCGGGACTCAAGGCCCACTATCTTTGTGATGCGCTTGTCGGCGTATTGCGTGAGAAGGTCGGCGGTCATCATAACGATGCATTCGGGGTCAATAAACCACGAAGTGATGTCGCGGAAGTTGATGCCAGGTTGGGGGAAATCGGGCACACAGCGCAGGCGGTCGAGTAGAAATTGTTTTGTGTCGCTCATTTTGAAATTATAAAGGCGTGCAATTAGTTTGTAGTTGCGCGTATTTAATACTATAGATGAAAATATGGAGGCAGATAAAATATGGAAGCAGATGAAAATATGGAGGCTCGTAGTGAAATCCACCAGAGTCTCCATATTCAGCAAAATTTATTTCACAAGGATTTTGCGGCCTTTCACCACATAAACGCCCTTGCCCAACTTCTGGATGTCGGCAGGAGCGATATGTGATGCCACCTTTACGCCGGAAATATTATAGACGTCCACGGACCCGTCGCTAACGGTGGCCGATTTGATGTCTTCGATGCCGGTCAGTTGATAATCCAAGTGATTGGAAGTAAGCAAACGGGTGGTTTCGCCGTTATTCACCTTGATAAAGCAGCGCGAGGGGTAGATTTTGTCTACCTTCGAGGCGTCCACAAATGCGGCGTTGGCATTATCTTTGGCAATGATGCCATACATGCCGGTGGTGGACTCTTGCTGGGTGGCGCCTGCGAAGGAAACCTCGGTGCCCGCGTTGTCGGAGAAAGTCTTCACCACAGCTTCGGTGGAGATGGTGGCCTTGGGGATACGGATTGCGCGCACGCCGGTCTCTTTCTCGGAATAAAGGATATACGGTGTGTTGGCCTGGATACCATCGGGCTTGACGTCCTTGAAATTCAGCTTTGTGGCATTGCCGGTATTCTCGATGCCCACCAGTGTCTCCAAGCGGCAGTCATCGCCGAAGACTTCGTTAATTTCGTCCTCGGTCATTGAGAACGGCAGGCAGATGGTGTTCCATCCCTTTAAGATATAGCGGTAGAGCGTCATGTCCACGGTTTTGCCGTCATAGGCGGAGAGGTCATTGGGCGACACTGTGTTGGAAATAACCCGCGTTTGGGCGAAGGCTGAGGTGGCGAGGCAAATCATTGCCACGGTCATAATCAAGATTTTGTGCGTAAAGTGTTTCATAAGCGTTTTATGTTTGTTGTTTTGGGTTCGTTGAGTGGGATTATTAGTGAGATTACAGATTTCAGAGATGATAAGCCTTCTTTGCTGATGCGTGATTAGTGTTTTCTTACGGTGGCAGGGATTCCCACAGCCACGCAATATGGCGGCACATCGTGGGTAACCACGGCCCTTGCCCCTATCACAGCGTTTTTGCCAATGGTAACGCCTGCGAGGATAACGGCCCCTGTGCCAATAAGCACATTATCGCCAATCACCACCGAGCCTCGTGTGGTGAGCGGGCGGTCGGCAGGCGATAAATGGAGGGTCTCTATGTCGGTCTTGCCGTATTGGTAGTCGGTGATGAGGACATTATCGCCCACTTTCACACCGTTGCCAATCTTCACATCGCGAATAACGCTCACCCTGACATTGCGCCCGAAACAGACA
>CAZQVW010000086.1:0-10292 GCA_964596865.1 uncultured Bacteroidaceae bacterium | reverse complement strand
CACTGTAACATTATCTAAACAGCACTGTTAACGATAGTCAAAACGATTGGAAGTGGATTTTTCTCGCGCATTTTGAGGTTAAGCACGAGATTTATTAAGTGATAGACGAGCAGAATTTTGAAGTAGGGGAGAATCAGCCGCGTTGCGGTGGGGTCAATGCCTACCAAATCCGGACAGATTAAGACCGGTTCGATGAGCCGCACCGACCGTTTGGCTAAATACAACCAGCTTATCCGCATCGAGGAGGAGCTCGGCGATGTTGTTAAGTACGGCTACGCCAAACTGAAGCAAGTCTTCTTAAATAGGAGTAAGTTTCTCGCAATTGTTTGCGGAAGAACCTGAGAATATCTAAATAACAAAAAGCCCCTTTCCTGTTTAGTGGAAGGGACTTTTTGTCTTATTTTACCAATGAGGTTATACTATCACTTTCTCTAAATCGGCGCAAAAGAAATCTTCCAGACTGATGCGGCCTGTGCCAACAACCAAAGAGCGCTCGGGGTGAAACAACTGCTTGAATGTAGGCAACCCGCTGTTCATTCCTCGTCGCCCACTTTTTACCTCTATTGCTGTGAGGAGGCCATCGCGCTTGACAACGAAATCAACTTCCTTATAGCGCTTTCGCCAATAATAGATGTCATAACCCAGCTCTTTGGTATGATTAAGTAGATGTGCGCCTACAGCAGATTCCACCCATCTTCCCCATGCGGCAGTGTCTGTGCGCACCTAAAAGAATGTCTCTGTGTGATAGGCTGTAAATAAAGCGTTATTGAACACTTGGAATTTTGGAATAGATTGGTATATTCTGGCTTTCATCGCTCTGGCATTTTCCCAACAGCGCGAAATCCAATCACCATCGGTGGAATCCACCGTATCGGCGTTATAGAGTATGTGGGGAATGTCTGTAGCGGCCAAAACTTGTGAGATAAGTGTGGATTTGCCTACTTGCCGCGGACCGGCCACCACTTGAATGAAAGCACTTGGCTCGCTAATGCGATGAAGTAAAGTATGAAACCCTTTCTTTTTATATATCTTATCCTTAATGATTGCAAAGGTAGTTGTTTCTTTGAAAAATGTTAGAATCATAACTACAAAATGTCCATATCTCCGCTGCGTAATGTTAGAATATCTTTGGCGAAATGCTCAAATCAAGGTCGCTAAATATTATAATTCTAATTAGCTGTGTTGAGATAACTATTTATTTCGCAGCACCTTGACTTGGAAGCGGAATTTCTCACTCAAAATGGAGGGTGAGAACAAACATTGACGTGCGGGCGCTCTTCACCGACTTGGTGAAGATGGCTTTTGAGGGGTCGTTGAGGTTGGAACGGTTGGTCTTAAGCACATCGTTAAGGCCGTAACAAAATTTCAGTTCGGGACAGAACTTAAAGAAAGGCAGGTAATAATCGCAGCCCATACCAATTTCAAAATTAAAGGATAGCGGTTTGGTGGCGATATAGGCTTGGTCTTTCGTGGTGAGGTCGTATGAGGCGTTAAAGCCGGTGATGACATACGGCCTATAGTTGTTGTGGCGCGGGGCAGCCACCTTTATATTAAAAGGTAGTACGATATAGGTGGACTTCATTGTTTGGTGCTCCACCTCGTTGGTGGTCTGCTCGCGGAAGGTGATATGCTTCGAGGCAAAGTGCATCGTGGGCAGCAAGCGGAAAGCCAAGAACGAATTGATGCGCCATTCGCCAATCAATCCTACGGTGAAGCCGGGCGAAAAATTGTCGTTGCTCGCAAACCACTGGCGCCCTGTCTCCGGGTCGATGTAGCCGGAGTTTGGCATAATCAAACTTTGCTGGTGGATGCCGAAGGAAAAGCCATAATGGAACGGGCGCAAATCTATATATGGGCGGTTTTGCACCTTGCGGTTTTGCTGCGCGGCGGCCGTGGCGGTAGTTGCCACCGCCACCAGTGTGCTTAGCGTTATAATAGCCAGTGCTACCGCTAAGGTTCTATAGATTTTCTTCACCATACTAAAAGAAATAACGGAAAACCCACTTGTTTAGTATTTGAAAGCAAAAAAAAGGGTTCGTTTAGGGCGCATCCCCCAAAAAAAGCGTATCTTTGCCAAACATTTACTACAAACATAACATTACTAACACTTAAAACTTATTGACTATGGCTTATGTAATTGGCAACGACTGCGTGGCTTGCGGTACCTGTATCGACGAATGCCCCGCTGGAGCTATCTCCGAAGGAGAGAAGTACTCCATTGACCCAGATGTATGCGTAGATTGCGGCACTTGTGCCGATGTATGCCCCTCCGGCGCTATCAGCCCGGGCGAATAACCACCACGCAGCGCGTGGAGTCATTATAGCATGCCGTTCTACGACAGACACATTCAGATAGTGTCTGGAGGCAATGTCGCATGTTGTTGGACACTATGTAGCCAGACAGCGTCTGGAGGCAATGTTGCATGCCGTTGAACGCTACGCAGAGCGTGGAATATAGCATGCCGTTGGGCAGACGCGATACTACATTATAATTAAAACACACACAGGGCGGTGCTTCAATGGCCTTTGGCCGAGAGGCATCGCCTTTTTCTTTGCGAAGACAACAAATGATTGAAAAATGGATTAAACCTTTGGGCAACTTATCAGTCTAAACGAAAAGAACAACACAAAAGGCGATGGGCATTCCCCTTTTCGCCGCCCGTCAATCAAATCAACACGCAAAAGAAATCACCCTACACTCATGAACAAACTCTATGCCCTAATCCTTTGCCTACTGGTGAGCGCCAGTGCTTTCGCCCAAACATGGACTATCTCAGGAAAGATTATCGACAAGACCACCAAAGAAGCAATCCAAATGGCCGCCGTCAGGCTGATGAAAAGCGACAGCAGTTATGTGGACGGTATTGTCACCAGCGAGCTTGGCATCTTCATCCTTAAGCCGCAAAAGGGGGGCGACTATATTTTGAAAATGTCGTCTATCGGGTATAAGACAATATATAAGAATGTCAGTCTCACCAAGGACACCTCTCACGTGGCCCTCGGCTCCATCCTTATGGAGAGCAACGACATCTCCCTCAGTGGAGCAGTCGTTACCGCCAAGGCTGCCAAGGTGGAAGTGAAGGGAGATACGTTTGTTTACAATGCTTCGGCCTACCGTGTGCCGGAGGGAGCTTACCTTGAGACGCTCATTGATAAACTGCCCGGCGCCGTAGTGGGCGATGATGGCAGTATCACTATCAATGGCAAGACCGTTACCCAAATCCGCGTGGACGGCAAGGATTTCTTTAAGGGCGACAAAAATGTGGCTATGAAAAACTTGCCCGCCGACATGGTGAGCAAGATAAAATCCTACGACAAAAAGAGCGACTACACCGAGCAGACCGGTATAGACGACGGCAACGAAGAAACCGTCATAGATTTGGAAATGAAACAGAAGCTCAAAAGAGCGTGGTTCTCCAATGCCGACCTCGCCGTGGGCAATAAAGACCGCTATGCGGGCCAAGTGTTTGCCAACGGCATGAATGATGTGAGCCGCCTCTCTTTCTTTGGTAATATGAACAATACCAACAGTCGTGGATTCCGCGGTGGTGGCCCCGGGTTCCGTGGCGGCGGTAGCGGTTTGCAGGCCAGCAAGACATTGGGCATGGATGCTTTTTGGAACAACGGTAAGCAAGAGAATGATGCCGGTTTCTTTGAGATTGGCGGCAACATCAGCTATACTTATAGTGGTAGCGACAACTCATCCAAGTCAAATTCCGAGACGTTCCTCACCTCCGAAAGCAGTTCGTTTGCCAACAGCAGGGCCAAGAGTATGAGCAGCAGTCGTAGTGTGAGAGCCGAAGGCAATTTGAGGTGGAACATCGATTCGCTCACCACCATGCGCTTCCGCCCCTCGTTTAGTTATAGCAATTCCAACAGCAATTCCAACAGTAGAAACGTTACATTTAGTAGCGACCCGTTTGAGCTTGCTTCTTCGCCGCTGGATTCTATGTTCCTCTCCCTCACCGACCCCACGCTGGTGAACCCCACGCTGGCAGCTATCGCGGTGAACCGCAATAGTCGCACCTCGCAATCCAAGAGCAACAATACATCTTTCGGTGGTGAGATGAATCTCACCCGCCGCTTCAGCAAAGCCGGTCGCTCCCTGTCATTGAGATTGCAAGGCAACTATTCCAAGAGCCATTCCAAGAGCTTTTCTCTCAACGATATCTATTATTATCAGCGCACCCAGCACACCATCAGCAATCAATACAGTGTTTCGCCCTCCAAAAACTGGAATTATTCGGCGCGCTTGAGCTACAGCGAGCCCATTATCAAAAACCTTTTCCTGCAGACCAGCTACAACTATGAGCACCGCTATCAGGATCAGGATCGCACGCTCTACCAGTTGGATTCTCTGGACGGATTTGGGCACAACGGCATCTATCCTAACTATCCGTTGGGCTACCTGCCTTCGTCCGACTCCCTACTTTTGGCCAAAAACTTTGAAAACAGTCGTTACGCCACCTACCACGATGATATTCACACCTTCAATGTGGGCCTGCGCTATGTAAACGATGCCATCAACTTCTCTCTCGGCGTGAGGATGCAGCCCCAGCGCACAAAATTGGATTACGAGAAAGATTTGCTGGACACCACCGTTACCAGAAACGTCTTCAACGTATCGCCCGACGTCCGCCTGCGCTATAAAATCTCGAATATGAGCCAAGTGGAGCTGCGTTACCGCGGTTCTTCGTCCCAGCCCAGCATGACCAACCTCCTCGACATCACCGACTCCTCCGACCCTCTCAATATTTCGCGTGGTAATCCTGGCTTGAAGCCGTCGTGGACTAACTCGCTCAACGTTGATTACCGCAACTACCTGCGCGCCTCGCAGACGTCCTATAATGTCCGCGCCAGTTATAGCGGCACGCGCAACAGTGTGAGCAACGCCGTAGTCTACAACGAAGAAACCGGTGTGCGCACCTCCCGCCCCGAGAATATCAACGGCAACTGGAACGCCGGCGTCTTCGGAATGATTAGTTCTTCGTTCAGCGACGACAGTCCTTTCTCCGTATTTAATATGGTGGACTACAATTATTCCAATGCAGTGGGCTATATGAGCGTGAGCAACCAGAGCAGTCAAAAGAATACCACCAAGACCTCATCTATCACCGACCGTCTGCGCGGCTCCTTCCGCACCGGACTGTTTGAAGTGGGCCTCAACGGTAGTATCCGCTACCAGCATTCCAAAAACAAGCTGCAGAGCCAAGCCAACCTCGACACCTATAATTTCGCCTACGGCGGTAATATCCAATATACCTCTGATTTTGGCCTGTCTATCTCCACAGATATGTCGATGAATTCGCGCCGCGGCTATAGCGACAACTCGATGAATACCAACGAGCTCCTTTGGAATGCTCAAATCGCCCAGTCGTTCCTTAAAGGCAAGGCTGCCTCTATCTCCATCCAATTCTTTGACATCCTTCATCGCCAAAGCAACGTATCGCGCGCCATCACAGCACAGATGAGCATGGATACGCGCACAAATGCCATCAACTCTTATTTCATGGTTCACTTTATCTACCGCTTCAACTCCTTCGGCACCGATGGCGGCAACGGTAATAATCGCGGCAACAACCGTGGGCGCAGAGGCTTCGGCGGGCCTGGCGGTGGCCCTGGCGGATTTGGTGGCCCCGGCGGTAGAAGGTAAGCAATCCGTTCTCTATAATCCACATTATTCCTTTAACCAAATGACCACACTAAGCATTCGCATCAGTCAGCAGCGCATTATCTTTTGCGCCTACGAACGATTGAGAAATATGATGCCTGAATATGAGATCTTTGACAACAATCCCAATATCTCGCTCAACGCTAATCTCCATGAGGCGGCCAAAACGGTAGCTTTGGCCAAGGGCGAATACAATAATGTGGAGGCCTACACCGATGGCCCTGCCACATTAGTGCCCCTGCGCGAGTTTGAAGAAGAAGATGCGCCCGATTTGTTTTTCTTCAACTTCCCCAACCTCAAGCAGCGTCATAAAGTATTCTATGACACCCTCCCGTATCTCAATACTTTGCTCCTGTTTAGCGAGGATAAGGACGTCTGTCGTTCATTAAGGGATTATTTCCCGCTGTGCAAACTGCATAGCACTATGACTTCGCTCATACTCCAGTTTGTTTCTCGCTACCCATTCTCACAGACCCAGCCGCGAATGTATTGCTATGTTTGCGACAAGAGGCTTTGGCTACTGGTGGTGGCCGAAACCAAACTCAAGTTTCTCAATTCCTACGTCCTCCATAACGATGCCGACGCCTTATATTATATTGCTGCTGTGGCCCAGCGCATGGGCATCACTCCCACGGGCGAACGCGTATGGATTAGCGGCACCACCCGCGAGGCCTGCAATTTAGCAGACTCGCTCCCCAAAATCCATCTCACCCCCTTTCTCATGGACGATGCCGAGGAGCTTAGCCATCACCCCGTGTCGGTAATCAGTGATTTTCCCTACGACCTTAAAGTGGTACTTCTGAAAGCCTATTAAGTCCTCCATGCGCGCAATCACAGGAAAATACAAGGGAAGGCAGTTTGCTGTGCCTTCCACCTTCAAGGCCAGACCCACCACCGACATGGCCAAGGAAAATTTGTTTAATGTACTTCGGAGTTATTTAGACTTTGAGGGCCTCCACGCCCTTGACCTCTTCGCCGGCACCGGTAGCATCTCTTTGGAACTGCTTTCGCGCGGCGCCACAAGGGTGGTGAGCGTAGAAAAAGACTATCATCACTTTTCTTTTATTCGCAAGATGATGCAATCTCTGGGCGACCCGTGCGCTTGCGTGGTGAAAGCCGACGCCATGAAGTATGTGGAGCGCACGGAGGAGCCTTTTGATTTTGTTTTTGCCGACCCGCCCTATGCTTTGGAGCAACTGCCTTTGTTGCCCGGCCTTGTCCTCCAGTCCCATGCACTACGGGACGGCGGCCTTTTTGTTCTGGAGCACGGCAAAGACCATGATTTCCAATCCCATCCCCTTTTTATTGAGCACCGCGCCTACGGTAGTGTGAATTTCTCTTTTTTCCGCAAACCTAATCAATAGTAGGTTTTCTGTATTTGCGAGTAGGTTTCCAATATTTGCGTTCTCTAAAATTTTGTGAGCCTGCTTGCACAGCTAAAGAGCTTGTTCGTCCAAACTGTCGATAAACACATCCAGCAGTTGCTCGGCATTGTTAGTGAGCAGTTGCTTGAACAGTTGCACTTTGCCAATGTCAGAACGTTGTTTGAGGTTCTTCAAACGATACTTGTTAAGCACTTTGTTGTACTCATGGAGTTTCTCATCGGGAGAGAAGTTGTCATCACGGAGTTTTGCCATGAACGACTGGTTCTGCTTGAAGGTATCAAACATGATGAGGATTTCGTCCTTCCATTTCTTTATTTCCTGGGCCGTAAGCTCCTCTTTATCATTAAGACGCTTGATTATGTCAAGGACACTCTGCTCTGGAGAATGGGCATGATGGTTGTTTGACGACCTGTCATCTTCACCACTATCTTCTTCATCTTTGTTATCATCAGTCTCATCAATGGTAATGCCCGGGATTTCATCGCCAGTGTCAATGTCTGGAACGATGGGGCTGTCATCGCCCCCAAGCTCAGTCATAAGACTGCGGTAGATGCGGCAATAAACTTCCCAGAACTTCAAGAATATAGGGTCGTAATACTTGTTGTCAATCTCATAGACATCTTGCAAGAACATGATATTTGAGCCATACTTGCCATATATACGGCGAATGCGCTTTGCTTCATTCGGAGTTTGCTGACCTGTCTCGCCGTCAGCATCATCGCCACCATGCTCGGCGGCACGCTCAAACTCTTCACGAATCCATTGGCGGATGGAGTCTTCCAACTTCAAGATGAATGCCACATTCTCGCGATGTTTCTTATAGGTTTCAAACCAGCGAACGTAAGGATCCGACTCCGTCAGGTTCTCATACTCTTCCTTCACATCGTGAGCCATAGTCTCGGGATTGAAGTCGGACACTGTTATGTCGCAATACTTCTTGAATGCATTCTTTATATTCTCCTCATTGACATTTTTGTAGGACAAGTCTACGATGTGGCACTCCTCCTTATACTTGCATGTGCGATTCACACGTGATATAGTCTGAATGGCATTGATGTCGCTAATCTCCTTGTCAAGAAACAGTGTGTGGAGTTTCGGCTCGTCAAAACCAGTCTGCAATTTGTCAACAACGATTATGATTCCGTTCTTGCCATTGCGGAAGTTCTGGATTACCTGTTCCTCATTCTTACCGTCATTCATGGACGAACTTGACTCATAAAGCTGATTGTCGCTATATACCACAGCTATAGGGGCGTCCTTATATCTTGTATACTTTGGGTCTTGGCACTTCTCCGCCATCAACCTTCGAATCAAGTTTGTATAGGCGATGGCATTAGGAATACTTGATACGGCAAGCATAGCTTTTCCTTGACCACGAATCTTTCCATAAACAAGACTGACCAGCCGGTTGACAATAAACTTAGCCAACTTCTCCATTCGGTCGGGATTACTGTAGATAAGCAACTTTGGTGAGGATACATTCTTGCTATCATCTCTCTTTGCGTCAAAGTCATCCGGAACACTAAAGTTCATTGGCACGGCAACCTTTATGATATGTTTTGTCGGGTCAAGGATATAGCCGTCGGCAATGGCTTCTTTCATCGTGTAGCTGTCGAACGGAACCCAGAACGGCCATGCGTCAGCACTCTTGAATTCGCCATAACGTGCAAGGACCTTTTCCGATGGCGTTGCAGTGAAACCAATGATAAGGTTTTTCTTCATGACCCTCTCACCACTTGAGCGTATCTCATCATCGATGGCATCTTCGAGCTGGTCGAAGATGTTAATCATCTCACGGTTGTTCTCACCGGTATTTGAGCGGTGAATCTCGTCAATGAGGAACACTACACGCATCTTGCCGAGCTTCTTCTTTGCGCGATGAAGGGCATTCTGCAAGTCAAGGAATTTTTGGATATTTACCACGATAATACGCTTAGGACTTGTCAGCGCATCTATGAAAGTCTTTTGGTCGCGAGCCTCAATGAACATGCTCTTGTCGATGTTCATGTTCATCATCATTGTGTCGAGCTGGTCGCGGAGCTGCAGGCGGTCGACGACAATCATAATTTTGTCGTAAGCCCAAGATTTGTTGTATCGCAAGTCTTTCAACTGCAATGCCGACCAGCCAATGATATTACTCTTACCGAATCCGGCGGCATACTGCATCAGTAGCGAGTAGACATACTTGTTGTTGCAGAAAGAGTCTCGCTTGGCAATGAATTTGTCAATCTTTTCAGGCGGAATGTTCATGTCCTCCATTTCACGGCGGAGCTTGTTCAGATAGTAGTTAGGCTCTTTCTCGTGGTCAAGCATTTCATGAACGCGAGCCATAATCTTGTCGCAACCATATTTTTGCTTCGGGCGTGGGGAAATCAGTGTGCCGGTGTTTGAAGTACGAACCTTCTTGCCCTTTTCTGTCTTATAGTTGTACTTGATGAAGTTGTAATAGAGTATCTCCTTCTCTATCATCTTCTTCGAGTAAAGGTTGCGCATCACCTCCTCGAATCGCTGGCGATCCGATAGGAGTTTTGAACTTATCGGGTAAGGCTTAAACTGCTTGAGCATTGCCGGCGAAAGAGTTGAAACACTCGCTGTGCGCTCATAGAAACCGCGCCGTGCCTCGTCGAAGAAGTTCTGAATGCCACGCAGCACGTAAGTCTCATTTATGTCGGTAGCAACAAGGTGGATAGCTTTCTCAAACAGAGCAAGCGTAGTCTTCCTCTCTGCTGCCACAGCTTCAGGGTGATTACGCTGGCGGTCTGCCATACCTTTTACTGCCTCAAGATAGTCGGTAATGATTTTCCTCCGCCCGTGGTTTTTGGCATTCTGGCCGTTGGTAATGCTCTTCAGCTCAAGGTAGCCAATGAAAATGCCGTTTACAAAGAACGAAATGTCGGGGCGTACTTTCAGCAGCCTGATGCCATCGCAAACGATATTGTGGGGCATCTCCTCTACTGCCGAGAAGATGTTCTTCTTGAAATCGGCGTCGCCGCCAAGTTCTGTGTCGGAAACATAGAACAGAGGAATAGACTCGCCTTCAAAGACCACCTTCCTATTCTGATTTAGGAATGTAGCGGAGTTACTGGAGTTGATAAGTCGTTCCTTTACAAATTCTTTCAAGGCTTCCTGAAGCTCCATCTCGTCCTGATGGTGCTGCGATAGCAGAGCCTTCCATGCCAGTGGAGCTGCCGTGCGGACGAACTCTGTCAATTGCGAGGGAATGAACAGGTCATCAC
>CAZQVW010000085.1:0-10301 GCA_964596865.1 uncultured Bacteroidaceae bacterium | reverse complement strand
TCAAAAAATCACCCTCAAAAATCCACTTCCAATCGTTTTGACTATCGTTAACAGTACTGTAACAATAACTAAACAGTACTGTAACAATAACTAAACAGTACTGTTAAGATAATGTTACAGCACTGTTAACGCAAACTATCGCGCGATTTTTTCGCCGTAGGTGGGCAAAACCCGCCATTATCGCGCAATTCGTATGGATTAAGACGATAGGGGCGGATTAGGCATCTAACAAGGAAATGCCTAATCCGCCCCTATTTTTGTTTGGGTTGGTAAATACTTTATGTCCTGTTTGGCAAAATATGCCGCATCCTTACAAAACGGCGAACTTTCACTGCATTCTCGCCGTTTAGATGCTAAAATATGGTCTCCTCGGGGGCAGTCGCCACAATATCCTGACGCGCCGACGAATCGATAATCTTCACGGAATCGCGCTTCACTAATGTGGGCGTCAGCAAGAGGCCGGAAGTGGATTGCTGGTCGGAGAAAATCTTATTGGTGAGCATCTTGAGCGCCGCCACAGCTATGGAAAGCACCGGTTGCTCCACCCTTGTGATTGGGGGCTGCATCAAATCCAGCATCAAGGAGGTGTCGAAGCTCACCAGAGAGATGTCGGTGGGCCAGATGAGGCCCTTTTCGTGAAGGGCGCGCACAGCTCCAAACAATACGGTGTTGCTAAGTGTGAAGATAGCGGTGGGGCGGTCTTCTTTGGCCATTGCCAAGAGTGTCTCGAGGTAGCCGTTGCGCGAAGAGAAGTCGTTGCCGCGTATATCCAGCGTGCAGGGCTCGCCAAAATCGGCAACGGCCTGCTTGCAGCCGCGCACGCGCTCACTGTTGGTGATGGTCTGCGTGTTGCCCTGCACCACGGTGATATTTCTGTGGCCGTATTGCAGCAACATCATTGTGGCATCATAGGCGCCCTTGAAGTTGTTTGACGAGACATAGGGCAGATTTGCCCCCACGATGTATCTATCCAGTTGGACGATGGGAATCAGTGTTGCCACCTTCTCCAACGGGCGCGAATCGGTGCCGCTGGGCACTAATAATATGCCCGCTGCTTTCATCGCTCTCAACTTAAGGATGGCAGCATCCTCGATGGAGGGGTTGTTCTGCGAATCAAACAGCGCCACAATCAAGTTTTGCTTCTGCGCTTCCTCGGCCACCGTCTCGGCCAAGGTGGTGTAATACGGATTGTTGAGGTTGGGCACCACCAATCCTATAGTATATCGCTGTCGTGTCTGCAATAGCTTTGCTACAAGCTCAGGACGGTAGTTCATCTCCATCGCCGTATCTATTACGAGGCGGCTGGTGTCCGCGTTGATGCGGAATTCGTGGCTCTTGCCGGAGAGGACGCGCGAGATGGTCGTCTTAGACAAACCAGACCTCTGCGAAAGGTCCTCCAATGTAACTTTTTTATACCTGCTCATCTACGTTTTCAGTGGTGTGGTTTTCATTGGTGCGCCAAAACTACTGACATTTTTGCAAAATCACAGCAAATATTGGCTTTTTCTTTTCCTTTTTATGCAAAAAGTAGGCCAAATATTGTGCCAACTCGGAAAAATGGACGTTTTTGTGGATTGCAAATGACTTTTTGAGGGTAATTTTAGTCTTTATTATCGCTATTATTATTAATTTTGGCCTGAATTTAGATTTAGAAGTCTTTTCTGGATGAAAAAATATCAGAAAACAGCCGCGTTTTTACGGCCCACAACGGTGCTTTCATAGTCCGCTGAGGCCGTATTGCTGGTCCGCAACAACGTATTGCTGGCCGGCAACAACGTTTTTACAGACAAGGACAACGTATTAATAAATCTCAACAATATATCAAGATGAAAAAATCACTCCTTACCGTAGCAATGCTGGGCGCACTCGTTGCCCTGCCCGCTACAGCCTTTCGTCCGCCCACAATGGGCTGGAGTTCGTGGAACACATTCGCTCTAAACATTAATGAAGACGTCATCCTCGGCCAAGCCGAGGCCATGGTGAAAACCGGTCTCGCCCGCGCCGGTTATAAGTACATCAATATCGACGATGGCTACTTCCTCCCCCACGACCCTGCCACCAAGCAGTTGGGCGTCCGCAAAGACCGTTTTCCCCACGGCATGCGCTATGTGGCAGATAAGATTCACGCCCTCGGGCTCAAGGCCGGCATCTATTCCGACGCCGGAGACAACGCCTGCGGTGGCACACAAAACATTGGTTTCTACGGATATGAGAAGGAAGACGCCATCCTTTTCTTCGATACGTGGGATTACGATTTCATTAAGGTGGACTATTGCGGCGGTGCTCACGCAAAGCTGGACGAGCAGGAGCAGTATACCAAGATTATCAAGACCATACGCGATAATGTGAAGAAGAAAGACGTGGTTTTCAACATCTGCCGTTGGGCCTATCCGGGCACGTGGGTAGACCAGTGGGCCGATTCCTGGCGCACCACCGGTGATATTTACTGCGCGTGGGCTTCCGTCCGCTCTATCATCAAGGAAAACCTCTACCTCTCCGCCTATACCCACGATGGCCACTATGGTGATATGGATATGTTGGAGATTGGGCGCACGCTCTCCCCAAATGAAGAGATTACTCACATGGCCGTATGGTGTATGTTCTCCTCGCCGCTGCTTATTGGCTGCGATATGAGTCAGATTCCCGAATTTTCCCTCAATCTGCTGAAAAATAGCGAACTTATTGCCATCAACCAAGACCCGCTCGGCATCAGCGCCCCCGTGGTGCAGAGGCAGGGCGAAGTGTTTGTGGTAGCCAAAGACCTTAAGAAGGTGAGGGGCAAGGAAAGAGCCGTATGCGTAACCAACCTCTCCGACAAGGAAGAGACCATCGAGGTGGAGCTCTCCAATATCGGCTACGATGGCACCATCAATGTGCGCGATGTGGTCAATCATAAGGAATACGCCAAAAATGTCAGCGGCAAATTCCGCGTTACTGTGCCCGCCCACGGTTCGCAAGTGTTCGTAACCACCGGTGCGCAGCGCAACGAGCCCACTAAATACGAGGCCGAAACAGCTTGGATGAAGCAATATCAAGAGCTCGGCAAGAAAAACACCGCCACCTACGAACCAAACGACAAAGCCAGCGGTGGCGAAATAGTTACCACCCTCGGCCACAACGCCGACAACTACATGGAATGGGCGCAAGTCTACTCTAAGAAAGGCGGCGACTATGAGCTCACCATTTCCTACATCTGCGGCGAAGACCGTCCGTTGGCTATCTCCGTTAATGGCAAGGAGGTAAAGAATCTGCCCGTCTTCAACGGTGGTAATTGGGACACTGTGGCCAAAAAGACCGTGCGCGTCCGCCTCAATAAGGGCATGAACACCATCCGCCTCGGCAGTCAAACCACTTGGGCCCCGAATATCGACTGCATCGAATTGAGCAGGATATAATTCCACAACCGAAATTTCCGTTTTTCTATTCGTTACAGGGATTGTGGCTTCTTGCGCAATCCCTGTAATGCTAATCTCCCCCGAAGACTCTGTTGTCCGTGATGGAAATCCGCCCATTGCTGAAACGCTGTTTGTTTTCGGAAATGATTGACAGCCACCGTACTCCATTTATAACCCCACAATGAAAAGTATTACCGACAGTCCCGTTTTGCTCCCCGCCGCCTATTTCGGCACGGTGGGCTATTGGGCGTGCCTGATGGCGTTCCCCCACATTATCATCGAGGCGCACGAGCATTATGTGAAGCAAACGCTTAGAAACCGCACTACAATCCTTACGGAAGGCGGCCCGCAAACGCTGACGGTGCCCGTTGCCTCCGCATTGCCCTCGCCCAATAGGGGAATAGAGACGGCTAAACACGAAGATGCGGCAGTTGATAGTGGGGCTGCGGCTCTGAATAGCGAGTCTGTGGCGATTGGCGGTGGAGCAAAGGCTTTCAATAAAGAGGCATTGCCTTCTCCTGCTTCCGCCCCCAATATTCCCAAGACCAAACAGTCCGTTTGCGACATTCTTATCAGTAGCCATGGCAATTGGCCGCACCTCCACCTGCAAGCCCTGCGCTCGGCCTACGACCGCTCGCCGTTTTTCGAGTATTATATCGACGACCTCCTGCCGCTCTATGATTCTCCCGCCGGCCAATCGCTTTTGGATTTCGATATGCAAACCCTAAATACTGTTTGCGACCTCATGGGTTTCCATCCCTCCATCTCCCTTTCTGCTGCCTACGACCCTGCGCCCGATTGTGTGGACTTGCGTTCGGCTTTTTCCGCGAGCACCGCAGAAAATCTCCCTTTCATCTTTACCTCAGTCCCATATTACCAAGTTTTTCGCAACCGTTTCGGTTTTGTGCCCAACCTTTCCATTCTCGACCTCCTTTTTAATATGGGCCCCGAGGCCTTAGTGGTCTTGCGCAACAGTGTGCGTTAATCAAATCGCCGATGTGCGCAATAAAATCGAGCGCAGTGCGCGCCCGCTAAATTGTGAGTGAGGTTTGCTTCTGGGGTCAGTCCGCGCGATGTTGCCATTTGTGATGAGGGGTAATGATAAAAAGTGAATGAAAAGGGGGGCTAAAAATAGCAATATGCAGTGTAATTATGGCCGTTTGAAGAAAAAGTTGTACATTTGCCAATAATTATGACCGGGAAAAGAAACCTTGTCCGGCATAATGCGCAATAATACTAACGTAAGGAAATAACCTACATTATTAATAGTATATCCACATTATCAAGAAACACATTTATATATTATGGCAACAAAGATAGACAATCTGGATCAGAGAATTTTGGACATTATCACAAAGGACGCGAGAGTGCCATTGTCGGACGTGGCCGAGACCTGCGGCGTATCCAGGGCGGTGGTGCATCAGCGCGTGGGCAAGTTGATTGAAAAGGGCGTGATCCTTGGCTCCGGCTATAAGGTAAACCCCAAAGCCATCGGTTATTCCACCTGCACCTACGTGGGCATTAATCTGGAGCGCGGCAGTATGTACAATGATGTGGTGGACAGCCTCAGGCGCATCCCCGAGATTGTGGAATGCCATTTCACCACCGGCAACTATACCATGCTCATCAAGCTCTACGCTTACGACAACGAGCATCTGATGAGCCTGCTCAACAATCGTATCCAGCAAATCCCCGGTGTCATATCCACAGAGACCCTCATCTCGCTTGAACAAAGTATCAGCAGGCAGTTGCCCATCGCAATTAACAAACAACAGTAGGCGCCACGCGCAATAATGCTTATGATGACTACGCTAAACTGGCAAGGCCTCCTTGTAGGCTTGGCCACCTTTTTGATTATAGGCCTGTGCCACCCCATTGTGATTAAGACGGAATACTATTTTGGCACTCGCGTGTGGTGGGCCTTTCTGATTGTGGGATTGGCGGCCGGTGCTGCTGCTCTGTGCGTGGAAAACGCGTATGTTTCGAGCATATTGGGCGTTACTGCGTTTTGTTTCCTATGGAGTATCACCGAATTATTCCAGCAGCGCGAGCGAGTGAGAAAAGGTTGGTTTCCCGCCAATCCGAAGAAGGCCGTTTCTGCTGAAAACGAGACCAAGAAAGAGCATAGCCAAAAGGCCAAAGGCGGCAATAACAATAAAGAAACGGGAAAAGCACCCATCAAGGCTTAGCAAATGGATTGGAAAAAGAAATATTACGAAGTGGCCGGCAATACCTACGGCAAGGGCGGACGCCCAATAGTGGGATTGACGGCCAATTTCGGCGAATATGGCAGTCAGATTGCCGAGGCTTACTATGAGAGCGTGAGGCTGTCGGGCGGAGTGCCAGTGGTGATACCTGCCAGTGAGGACGTGAGCGATACAGAGGATCTCCTGCAGGGGTTGGACGCGATTGTGTTCACCGGTGGGGGCGACATCAACCCCCTACTGCTGGGTGAAGAGCCCGCACTGCAATTGGGCGGCATTAATCGCAAGCGCGATGTGCAGGAGCTCATTCTGATGCGGCGCGCCTTAGACAAACAGATGCCCGTACTGGGGATATGCAGAGGAATTCAAATCTTGTGCGCAGCTACCGGCGGTAAGCTCATTCAGGATATTTACAGTAATAAAGCTCTGGCGGGCCCGTTGCTCAAACATTCGCAGGCGGCCGACCGCGATGTGCCCACCCACACGGTGGATTTGGAGGAGGGTACACTATTGCGCCGCCTTTTCGGGCGTGAGACCTTGGCTGTCAACTCTTTCCACCATCAGGCCGTATTGGAGCCCGGCGATGGATTGCGCGTTAGCGCCCGCAGCAAAGACGGTGTCGTTGAGGCCGTAGAAAGCACTTGCGGCAAAAGTGTGCTGGGCGTGCAATGGCATCCCGAGAGCTTTTATCATGCCTGCGGCAGCGATAGCTATGCTGACAATCCCGATATGCCGATGAAGCCTATCTTTGATTGGTTGGTAAAGGAAGCCCAAGAATATAAGCAGGCGCGGAGTATTCATAAACAAATCCTAACGCTGGACACCCATTGCGACACTCCGATGTTCTTCCACCTTGACATTGACTTCTCTAAACGCGATGATAGAATTTTGGTGGACTCTTCCAAGATGCGCGATGGCGGATTAGACGCCACAATCATGGTGGCCTATCTCCACCAAGATGCGCGCGATGCCGCTTCGCTCATCGCCGCCACAAAGAAAGCCGATGCCTTGCTGGAGGGTATAGAGACGCGTATCGCCTCTGCGCCCGGAGTGGCTTTGGCCAATACGCCCGAACAGTTATGGCAAAACAAGCGCGCCGGTCTGCTGTCTATCATGCGCGGAATAGAGAACGGTTACGCCGTGGGGCTGGATATAACGAATGTGGAACGCTTCCGCAAGCGCGGAGTGGTATATATGACGCTCTGTCATAATGGCGACAATGACATTTGCGACTCCGCCGTGCGCTCACAAAAGGAGCACGGAGGCCTCAGTGATTTTGGGCGCGAGGTTGTCAGGGAGATGAACAGGGTTGGCATGATGGTGGACCTCTCCCACGGGGCGGCCACCTCGTTCTATGACGCCATGGAGACAAGCTGCGTGCCCATCGTTTGCAGTCATGCCTCTTGCCGCGCTCTGTGCGACCATCCGCGCAATCTGGACGACGACCAACTGCGTGCCCTCGCCCGCAATGGCGGCGTGATGCAGGTAACGCTCTATCCGGGCTTCTTGCGCACAGACGGCCATGCCACTATCGCTGATGCCCTCGCCCACTTAGACCACGCCGTGGAGGTGATGGGTATAGACTACGTGGGGCTTGGCACTGATTTCGACGGCGATGGCGGTGTGCCCGGCCTTGCCAACGCCTCCGAGCTCATCAATTATACCCGCGCTTTGTTGCGCCGCCGCTATAGTGTGGAGGAAATACAAATGCTTTGGGGCGGCAATTTCCTAAGAGTGATGCAACAGGTGCAAGATTATAGCTTAGGACAGCCTAATGCGAGATGATTTGATTATCTTTGCACATAGAGAGCAAGCCCCTCCCCCGCCCGCAGGAAGCGGGTACAAGAGGTTTGCAGGCGATAGAGCGCAGAAATTGGTAGTTATATCACAGATAACCCCTAATTATATAGAGACACAATGAAAAGAAATATACTAAGTTTGCTGGCCACAACGGTATTGCTCGCAATAATTGGTTGCAATTCCGGCAATAGCGGACAATCCTCCGACGGCGATTCCGCCACGCAAATAGGCATCGCTTTTAATGAGGATTCCGCCATGGCCTCTATCTGGACACAGTGCGCCTTTGGCCCGCGCGTGTTGGGCAGCGAAGCTCATGCCCGCTGCGCCGATTATATAGAGCAGGCTTTTAGGGCACAGGGATTGGACGTGAGCCGCCAAAACACCACTTTCACCCTTTATAACGGCGAGAAATACGAGGGGTGTAACATCATTGCCCGCTATACCGCCCCCACCGCCAAGCAGGGAGCGGCGCAAACAGAGAGCGCCGCCACCCAAACAGACAGGATAATGATTTGCGCTCATTGGGATAGCAGACCGTGGGCCGACAACGACCCCGACCAAAACAACTGGCACACGCCCGTGGCGGCTGCCAACGATGGAGCCAGCGGCGTGGCCGTGATGATTGAATTAGCGCGCTTGTTGCGCTTGCGCAAGGCCCCCGTAAACGTGGATTTTGTCTGCTTTGACGCCGAGGACGCCGGAGTGCCGGAGTGGGACTCCTCTTTTAAGGGAGAGGACGAGGATACATGGTGTCTGGGCTCGCAATATTGGGCGCAACACCCCCATACCGCCGACCTCCGCTTTGCCATCCTATTAGATATGGTGGGCGGCAAGGGAGCGCGCTTCTATAAGGAGCGTTTCAGTATGTCGATGGCCCCGGGCGTGCAGACCTTGGTGTGGGAGAACGCAAAGACAGCCGGTTATGCTGCCTTGTTCCCCGATGAGGTGGGCGGCTATATCACCGATGATCACTTGCCCATTAATCGTGTCGCCCGCATCCCGTGCGTGGACATCATTGCTTATGATCCCAACAGCACTCAGGGATTCCCCGCTACATGGCACACCGTGCAAGACACCCCCTCTAATATCGACCCCTCCACCCTTAAGGCCGTGGGTCAGACATTGGTACAAGTAATCTACGGATATTAAACTCACTACTACACTAATAATAAAACTTTTCCCATGACAATAAACGAAGCACAAGACGAAATTATTGAAGAATTTAGCGAACTGGACGATTGGATGGACCGTTACCAGTTGCTCATCGATATGGGCAACGAACAACAGCCCTTGCCCGCGCAGGACAAGACAGAAAACAACCTTATCGACGGTTGTCAAAGTCGAGTGTGGCTGGTTTGCGAGATGCAGGACGGTAAACTGTTTTTCCGCGCGGAGAGCGATGCCTTAATTGTGAAAGGTATCGTAACATTGCTGATAAGAGTGCTGTCCGGCCACACGCCCGAGGAGATTTTAGACGCCGACCTCTATTTTATCGACCGCATAGGATTGAGGGAACACCTTTCGCCCACTCGCTCTAACGGTCTGTTGGCCATGCTCAAGCAGATGCGCATGTATGCTATGGCCTATGAGGTGAAAAACCACGGTGCAGAATAGCGGAATTCCACGAATAATGGCCTTTTTGGGCTATTAATCTGCTTCCACAAAGCTCAACAACAGCATTAACAGAGTAATATTGGCTATGTCAAAAGTAATAGGCACCGGCGAAACGGTTACCGACTTTATTATTCGCGGCGACAAACCGGAGAAGATGGTCTGCGGCGGGTCGTGCTATAATTCGATGATTTCCCTCGGGCGCGCCGGAGTGGAAACGGTGTTTATTGGGGAGGTGGGCGACGACCGCTTGGGGCAGCGCACCATAGCCTTCTTAAGAGACAACGGCGTCAATGCGGATTATGTAGATCTAAGGAGCGGCCATCAGAGCCAGTTGTCGCTGGCGTTCCTAAATGAAAAGAACGATGCCGAATATGTCTTTTACAAAGACCATTCTTCAGACCGCTTTCCCGCCCATTTACCCAGCGCGGAGAGGGGCGATGTGGTGCTTTACGGTTCTTTTTTCGCCATCAACCCTATTATCCATGAGCCTTTGGCTGCATTCGTAGACAATGCCCGCAAAAATGGTGCCCTTGTCTATTACGACATCAATTTCCGCGCGTCCCACACCCGCGACAAGGAGCAGGTCTTTCCCTATATTCTCCAGAACATAGAATGTGCCGACATCGTGAGGGGCTCGGATGAAGACCTCCGTAATGCCTTCGGCACTGAAAGTGCGGAGGACGCTTGGCAGGCGTTGAGCAACAAGTGTAACCTGTTGATTGTTACCCGCGGAGGCAACGGCGTGAGCGTCTTTTCTCACAGCGGCAGGCGCGATTACGAGGTGAAAGAGGCTCGTGTGGTGAGCACGGTGGGCGCAGGCGATAGTTTTAACGCCGGTTTTGTTTATAGTCTTGTGAGCAATAATCACGCGCGCCCGATTTCTTCCAACGGGAAAATGGAATTTTCCGCCCGCGAACTGGATTTGCACGTAGAGACGGCTCTCAGTTTCGCCGCCGAGGTGTGCGCGTCCACAGATAACTATATTTCGCTTTCTACCGGCCAGAAATTGAGAGCACATTTGGCCAGAAATTGAAAGCCCCTTGCGCCCTGCAATCATAAATCCCCTATAAAAAAATCGGCAAATATAGATTTCCGCCAATAAACCGGCCATCATGTTTACATAAAGCTCCGGCAATTAACTAACACACACACAACCATATTTATTTTTCTTTCCATCATGAACAAACAAATCTCCACCTCCAACGCTCCGGCCGCCATAGGCCCTTACAGTCAGGCCATCGAATCCAACGGTATGGTCTTTGTTTCCGGCCAGCTGCCCATCAACCCC
>CAZQVW010000084.1:0-10381 GCA_964596865.1 uncultured Bacteroidaceae bacterium | reverse complement strand
ATCGTATTTACACTACCATACATAGTATTTACACTACCAAATATCGTATTTACACAACTAAACATAGTATTTACACTACCTGACATAGTAATTACACTACCAAATACTGTATTTACACTACCAAACAACGTATTTACACAACCCCTTCATTATTAACGAAAACAATTAGCGTACAATGAAAACACTTAAGTTTCTTGGTTCCGCTCTTCTATTGACAGCCGCGGCACTTACCGCATCAGCGCAGGAGGGCAAGGACACCACCGACCACCCACTCAGTAATGTGGTGGTAACGGGCACGCGCTCTGCCACTGATGTTCGCCACCTGCCCTACACAGTTTCTATTATCCCGCGCTCCGAGCTCACCTACAGCCACCGCCCCAACCTCCTGCCCACACTGACGGAGGACGTGCCGGGCCTATTCGTAACATCGCGCTCCATGCTGGGCTATGGGGTTTCCACCAATGCCGCAGGTGGCATCAGCTTGCGCGGCCTTAGTGCCGGCTCGGGCCAGTTGCTCGTGCTCATCGACGGTCATCCGCAATATCAGGGGATTTATGGCCACCCCCTTTCCGATGCCCTCCAAACCCAGTTGGCCGAGAAAGTGGAGGTGGTGCGCACTCCGGCCTCCGTTCTCTATGGCAGCAACGCCATGGGCGGTGTAATCAATATCGTAACGCGCCAACCTCACGAAGACGGTGTGGAAACGAACGTCAATCTGGGCGTGGGCAGTTACGGCACGTCCATGGCCGAGGCCTCTAATCAAGTGAAAGCCGGCAGATTTAGCAGTACCGTTTCCGCCAACTATCAGCGCTCCGACAATCATCGGCCCAACATGGGCTTTGAGCAATACGGCGGTTTCCTCAAACTGAATTATGACATCACTCAGAATTGGAATGTCTACCTCCAGTCTGACCTCACCCACTTCAATGCCTCCAACCCCGGCCCCACCACGCGCCCGCTATATGATGCGCGCCAATGGATCACCCGTGGCTCCACCTCCCTCTTTCTCGAAAACCACTATAATAACACCTCCGGCGCCGTCAGCGTTTACTCCAACTACGGTCGCCACAAGATAAACGATGGCGTGAACGACCCCGCCACACCGCCCACGCGCTATTTCCGCTCGCGAGATGTATTGACCGGCGTCAGCATCTATCAGAGCGCCCATTTGTGGCAGGGCTCGCTTGTTACCCTCGGTATGGACTGGCAAAACATCTATGGGCGCGCCTTCTACACCGACATCCACACCGGCAAAACCCTCAATACGCCTAATAAGCAGAGCGGCCACTCTCATCGCAATGACATCGCCGGATATATTGACGTGCGTCAGGACCTCCTCTCATGGCTCACCCTCGATGCCGGCCTTCGCCTCGACCACCATTCCATCACCGGCACAGAGTGGGTGCCACAGGGAGGGTTTGCAATCCGCCCGATGGACAACGCCTCTCTCAAGGCCACCGTCAGCAAAGGTTTTCGCAATCCCTCTATGCGCGAACTTTATCTCTATCCGCCATCAAACGAGGATCTTAAGCCCGAGCGCATCGTGGAATACGAACTCGCGTGGAAGCATTCGCTTACCGACATAGGTCTCACCTATGGGCTCAACCTCTTTTATATCTATGGCAGTAATATGATTCAAACTGCCATGATTGATGGCCGCCCGCGCAATGTCAATACCGGCAAGATTGAAAATAGCGGTGGCGAACTGGAGGTGAACTATCGTCTCAACTCCCACCTCTCCCTCTCCACCACTCATTCCCTCCTCCACATGCGCAATCATATCCTTGCTGCGCCGGAATATAAGGGCACTCTCGCTGCCACCGGTTCTTGGGGCAAATGGGGCGGGCGCCTGTCGGTGATGCAATTGGCCGGACTCTATACCCAGACCTCCCCCACCGAAAAAACAGAGAATGCCACCCTCCTTTCGGCCGACATCTCCTTCCGCCCCTACTCATTTATGAAACTATGGTTGCGCGGAGAGAACCTTTTGGCCCAGAAATACGAGACCTACGCCGGTTTCCCCATGCCCCGCGCCACAGTGATGGGCGGCATCAGTCTTACATTCTAATCAAGAGGGCGTTACCGCGCGATAAACCGGTAGAACCCCGCAATCCCCCGCCCCTACTTGCCTTGTTTTTCGCGCCTTAATCTGCGGATTTCCCTGCCCTCCCGTTTTTCGCCCATCCCTTATCAGCCCAAGCCAATGCGCTTGGGCTTTTTTTATAAGAAAATTTTGGCAACAAGAAACTGAAAGTCAATATATCACGATATAAATAGACCAAAGGCGAATACCGTGATATAGAATTTTATTTGTAACTTTGCACAATAACCTTTAATCACCATTCACATGACCAAAGAACAAGAACGCGATGAACTGCATCGCGCCATCTGGAAAATAGCCAACGAGCTGCGCGGCAGCGTAGACGGTTGGGATTTCAAAAGTTATGTCCTCGGTATGCTTTTCTACCGCTTTATCTCCGAAGACATCACCCGCTACGCCAACAAACTGGTGGCCGACACCGGCGTAAAGGGCTTTAATTACGAAGACATCCCCGATGCCACAGCCCTCAACGCCCGCGAACAACTACTTGAGGAAAAGGGCTACTTTATTCTGCCCTCCGAACTGTTTAACAACGTGAGAAAACACGCAGCCGCAGACCATGATCTCAATATCACCCTGCCCCGCATATTTCGCAATATCGAGGCCTCGGCCAACGGCCGCCCCAGCGAGCCGGATCTCAAGGGTCTTTTCTCCGACCTCGATATCAATAGCAACAAGCTGGGTGCCACCGTGGAACAGCGCAACACCAAGGTGATAAATATCCTTAATGCCATCGGCGAGATGAACCTCGGCAATAGCCTTGACCAGACCAACAACGACACCTTTGGCGATGCCTACGAATATCTGATGACGATGTATGCCAGCAACGCCGGCAAGAGCGGCGGCGAGTTTTTCACTCCCCAAGAGGTGAGCCGACTATTGGCTCTTATCGCCAGAAACAATCGCGCCCACCTTAGGCGCGCCTACGACCCCGCCTGCGGCTCGGGCTCATTGCTCCTGCAATTCAAAAAACTCATGGCCAACGATTGCCCACCCTTGTTTGGACAGGAAATCAACCTCACCACCTATAATCTGTGCCGCATCAACATGTTTCTCCACGGGCTGGAGTTCTCGAAATTCGACATCAAGCAGGGCGACACCCTCACCGACCCCAAACACTGGGACGATGAGCCCTTTGATGCCATCGTCTCTAATCCGCCTTACTCTGTGAAATGGGCGGGCAAATCCAATCCCATTTTGATTAACGACCCGCGCTTCTCGCCCGCCGGAGTGTTGGCGCCTGAAAGCAAGGCCGACCTCGCTTTCACCATGCACATGCTCTCGTGGCTGGCCACCGATGGCGTGGCGGCGATAGTGGAGTTTCCCGGCGTGCTCTATCGCGGCGGAGCGGAGCAGAAAATCCGCGAATATCTCGTTTCAAACAATTATGTGGACACCATCATCCAGTTGCCCGAAAATCTTTTCTTTGGCGTGAGCATATCCACGTGTATTATCGTCTTGAAAAAGAGCAAGGCCGACGCTTCGGTACTGTTTGTTGATGCCTCGAAAGAGTTTGTGCACGAGGGCAACAAAAACAAACTGTCCGACCAGAATATCGCCCACATCTTCCAAACCGTGGTGGAGCGCAAACCGGTGGCGCATTTCGCCACCCTTGCCACCAACGACCAGATTATCAGCAATTCGGCCAACCTCTCCGTCTCTTCGTGGGTGGAGCCCGAAGATACCAGTGAGAAGATAGACATCCGCGAGCTTAATGCCCGCATCTATGAGATTGTAAAGAAAGAAGCCACCTTGCGCACGGCAATAGACAGTATCGTCTTGGAATTGGAGGAGGCCTCTTGATAGTGATAGATAGGCGATAATAGGCATTTTTAGGCATGATAAGCATAATGCGCCCCAGCGCTACGGAGCCAATGGCATGCTATATTGCCCCTCCCCATGCTATGGGGCGCTGCCCACTGCCCATTCTGCCTACAATTGCCTATCTTGCTCATCATCCCAAACAAAACCTATAAACAATGCCAACAATCAAACAACTAATACAACAGCTCTGCCCCGACGGAGTGGAATATAAGAAGCTGGGAGATTTACTTAACTTTGAACAACCATCAAAATACATTGTTAAAAGTACAGATTATGATAATTCATATAATATTCCGGTTTTAACAGCTGGGCAAACTTTTATTTTGGGCTATACAAATGAGAGTAAAAACATTTACACTGCCAGCAAAAACGACCCAACAATTATCTTTGACGATTTCACGACATCTTTTCATTGGGTAGATTTTAATTTCAAAGTTAAAAGCTCTGCAATGAAGATGTTACGCCCCAAAAACAATAACATTAATTTCCGATTTGTGTATCATGCGATGCTTTGTATAAGATATAAACCAAAAGATCACGCAAGGCACTGGATATCTAAGTATTCGCAATTTTCCATTCCCGTTCCCCCTATTGCGATTCAGGAGCGGATTGTGGAGGTATTGGATAAGTTCACTACGCTGGAGGCGGAGCTGGAGGCGGAGCTGGAGGCGCGGCGCAAACAATACGCCTACTACAGAGAAAAACTCCTATCATTCCCACAATTACCCCCCCCCAACCAGCGGAATTGAATGGAAAACACTGGGAGAAATAGGAACATTTATAAGAGGCAATGGACTACAGAAAAAAGATTTTACAACCAATGGATTTCCTTGTATACATTACGGACAAATACACACATATTATCGCACATTTGCCTATACAACGATTAGCTTTACATCGAATACATACGCTAACAAATTGAAAAAAGCTAAATATGGCGATTTGCTGATTGCAACAACCAGTGAAGATGTAATGGCTTGCTGTAAAGCTACAGCTTGGCTTGGAAAAGGCGAGTGTGCCATAAGTGGTGATGCGTATATATTTCGTCATAACCAAAATCCCAAATATATTGCTTACTTATTTCAAACGCAACAATTTAATAAACAAAAGACCATCGCAGCGACAGGAACAAAAGTAATAAGAGTTTCAGGAGATGCAATGGAAAAATTTAAGTTCCCTTTTCCTCCCCTTGCGGAGCAGGAGCGTATAGTAGGGATTTTGGATCGTTTCGAGGCGTTGGTGAATGATTTGAGCAAAGGATTGCCTGCCGAACTGAAAGCACGCAGGCAGCAATACGAATACTACCGTGATAAACTCTTAACCTTCAAAGAAAAAGCATGATGACCGAAAACAAGATTGTTGTAGAGAACAGTGAGAGCACCGTTGTGGCCAATTACGTGGCCGCCAAAAAGACGGAGACAAACTATCAGAGCGAGGCCGAATTGGAAGCGGCCTTTATCCGCCAACTCACGGAACAGGCCTATCAGTATCTGCCCATACACACCGAGCAAGACCTTATCCACAACCTGCGCCGCCAATTGGAGGCGCTCAACTCTATCGAGTTTACCGAAAGCGAATGGACACGCTTCTTCACCAACGTGCTCTCGCGCCAAAGCGATGGCATCGAGGAAAAGACATTCCTCATACAGGAAGACGCCGTCCAGCATTTCGTCTTCGATGACGGCCACGAAGCCAACATTCTATTAATGGATAAGCGCAATGTCCACAACAACAGTCTGCAGGTAATCAACCAATATGTGCCCGAGGGCGGCGCCCGCGACAATCGCTATGACGTAACAATCCTTGTAAACGGACTGCCGCTCGTACACGTGGAGCTGAAGCGCAGAGGCGTGCCCATCCGCGAGGCCTTTAATCAGATAAACCGCTATCAGCGCGAATCCTTTTGGAGCGGTAGCGGCCTGTTTGAATATATCCAAATCTTTGTTATCTCAAACGGCACGCAGACAAAATATTACAGCAATACCACTCGCCAATCACATATCCGCGAACAGGCAGACAAGCCCCAAAAGGGCTCTTCGCGCCATACCAGCAACTCCTTTGAATTCACCAGCTGGTGGGCAGACGCCCAAAACCACCCCATCATCGATTTGGAGGATTTCACACGCACCTTCTTTGCCAAACACACCATCCTCAATCTGTTGGCCAAATACTGCATCTTCACTTCCGAAAAGCTATTGATGGTGATGCGCCCCTATCAGATATGCGCCACCGAAAAGATTATGGATCGCATCAACCTGGCCCACAACTATCATTACGCCGGCACATTGAAAGCCGGCGGCTTTATCTGGCATACCACCGGTTCGGGCAAAACGCTCACGTCCTTTAAGACGGCGCGGCTATCCACCAAACTGCCATTTATAGATAAGGTTTTGTTTGTGGTAGACCGCAAGGATTTGGATTACCAGACGATGAAGGAATACGACCGCTTTGAGAAAAACGCCGCCAACAGCAATAGCAGTAGCACCGTATTGCGCCGTCAGCTCGGCGATAGTCGCTCCAAACTAATCATCACCACCATCCAAAAGCTCTCCGCCATGCTCAAAAGCCGCAAGTATGAGCAGGAGCTCAATCAGATAACCCAGAAAAACATCGTCTTTATCTTTGACGAATGCCATCGCTCCCAGTTTGGGCAGATGCACGTGGACATTGTCTCCCATTTCAAAAACTATTATATCTTTGGTTTCACCGGCACCCCCATCTTCCCCCAAAATGCCGGCACGGGCAAGAGCCCTATCCTCAAGACCACCGCTCAGGCCTTTGGCGATTGCCTCCACACCTACACCATCGTAGATGCCATCAGAGACAAGAATGTTTTGCCTTTCCGCGTGGAATACGTCTCCACCATCAAGGAGAAGAAAGACATTGAAAACACGCCTGTGTGGAGCATCGACACCGACCGCGCTCTGGCCGACCCCCAGCGCATTGCCCAAGTAACCAAATACATCATCGCTCACTTCAATCAAAAGACCAAGCGCAACGATCAGGGCTTTGCCTTCAACAAGATTATTAATGTAAGCGAAGTGGCGGCGACAAAAGACCGCGCCTCCGTCAAGGAACAGAAACAAACAGTCAAGATGCAGGGCTTCAACTCTATCTTCGCCGTAGCCAGCATCGATTACGCCAAGCTCTATTATTCCGAATTCCGGAAACAGAAGAGCGGACTGAAGGTGGCGGTAATATATAGCTACGGGGTAAACGAAGATAACGACCCCAGCGGTGGCGTGCCGGAAGAAAACAACGAAGACACCAATGGCCTCACCCTGGCCGACCGCGATTTCCTCGACCACGCCATCAAGGATTACAACGCCCTCTTTGGCACCAACTACGACACCTCGGCCGAGAAATTCCAAAACTATTATAAGGACGTCTCCATGCGCCTCAAAAACCGCGACCTCGACCTCCTGATAGTGGTAAATATGTTTCTCACCGGTTTCGACGCCACCACGCTCAATACCCTCTGGGTAGATAAAAACCTGCGCATGCACGGCCTCTTGCAAGCCTATAGCCGCACCAACCGCATCCTCAATTCCATCAAGACATTCGGCAATATCGTCTGTTTCCGAAATCTGGAGAAAGCCACCAATGACGCCATCTCCCTCTTTGGCAACAAAGAGGCCTGCGGATTGGTATTGATGCGCACCTTCAACGAATACTATCAGGGCTATGATGACGAAAAGAACCGCCACATCAAGGGGTATGTGGAGCTGGTGGCCATGCTCCTCAAGGAATACCCTGCCGGCCATGTAATAGAAAGCGAGGAAAAGAAGAAAGCGTTTGTTCGGCTGTTTGGCGCACTGCTTAGATGTATGAACATCCTTCAGGCTTTCGACCAATTCAAAGGACAAGAGATCCTCACGCCTATAGTCTGGCAGGATTATTTGGGAATGTATAACGACATCTATCAAGAGGTGCGTCCCAAACAGCATGATAAAGAGCACGTAAACGACGACCTCATCTTTGAAATGGAGCTGGTCAAACAGGTGGAAATCAACATCGATTATATCCTGACCCTCGTAAAGCGCTATCGAGACCAAAATTCTCAAAGCCGACTTATCACTCTCAAGGACATAGACAGAGCCGTCAATTCCAGTCCGGAACTAAGGCAGAAGAAAGACCTTATTGACGCCTTTGTCAGTTCTGTTACTCCTCAAAGCGATATAGATGATGATTGGAACTCCTTTGTGCGCAAGAAGATGGCCGAGGAAATCAATGAAATCATCCATTCAGAAAATCTTAAAGATGAGCCCGCCCGCCGCTACATCAGCCAGTGTTTCGCTAATGGATATGTGGAACCCTCCGGCACCGACATAGCTCAGATTATGCCGCCAATAAATCCGTTTAATAAGAGCGCCGGTCGCGAACAAAAGAAAAAGACTATCTTGGAGAAGATTTCCACGCTCTTCAACAAGTTTTACGACCTTGTGGGCAAAGACGTCCGCACAGATACGCCATCATCCCAGCCCGCACAAAAGGCATAAAGAATGCAACGATACTTCTGTGTTTTAATAGAAATGCGTAATTTTGCAATTCAAGGATGGTTTTGACAGATAAACAGAACATATATCAAGAACAAAATAGAAGCATAAAATAGACATTATGGACAAGGTTATTGTTAATTCCTACGATGAATTTGCGCAACTGCAGGGCCAGCGCATTGGCGTATCGGATTATGTGGCTCTCACTCAGGAACGTATCAATCTTTTCGCAGATGCCACCAACGACCACCAGTGGATTCACACCGATATTGAGCGCGCTCAAAAGGAATCTCCCTTCAAAAGTACCATCGCCCACGGCTATCTCACACTCTCTATGTTGCCCTATCTCTGGAATCAGATTATCCAAGTAAATAATCTGAAAATGATGATCAACTATGGGATGGAGAAGATGAAATTTGGCCAACCGGTATTAAGCGGAAAGAGAATTCGCCTCGTGGCCGATATGCATAATATCCAAAACCTGCGCGGCGTATGCAAAGCCGAGGTGAAATTTGCTCTGGAAATAGAGGGAGAAAAAAAACATGCCGTTGATGGCATCGCTGTATTCCTTTATTATTTCAATTAAGATTTTTCGGACGCCAAACGTGATATTGCGGCGAGCAACCAAGGCGTTACGCAAAGCCTTTTGCTAATCGCAAAAAACAGGTGGCCATATAAATAAATCAGTAGTCTTTATATACAATTCTGAAATATGAGCACAAAGGATACCGTAGCCGCAGAACAAAGAGAAGAGTCGAAACCTGTTGAGACCACGCTCTACACCCACCCCGAGGTAACGGAGACCAGACCACAATCACTGGAGTGCGATGTGGTGAGGTTTCAAAATAATAAGGAGAAATGGGTGGCTTTCGTGGGGTTGCTCAATGGGTATCCCTACGAAATCTTCACCGGACTGCAGGACGATGACGAGGGTATTGTTCTGCCCAAATCGGTGGTAAAAGGCCACATTCTGAAAGTAGTAAATCCCGATGGCACAAAGCGTTACGACTTTCAGTTCAAGAATAAGCGAGGCTATAAGACCACCGTGGAAGGCCTCTCTGAAAAATTCAATAAAGAATACTGGAACTATGCCAAGCTCATCTCCAGTGTTCTGCGCTATCGCATGCCGCTGGAAAGGGTTGTGCGCCTCGTTAGCCAATTAGAGTTGGACAATGAAAGCATCAACAACTGGAAAAACGGCGTGGCTCGCGCTCTGAAGAAGTATATCAAAGACGGCACTCCCGCTACAGGCCAGATCTGCCCCTCCTGCCACAAACAGACACTGGTATATCAAGGTGGCACACTGGTTTGTTCAAATTGTGGAGCCACGGTGAGAAGCTAAAAAAGGCAGAAATTCGTAGCTTTAATAGGAATTATTCCACTTGGCCACTATGAGCAGGTAATTAAAGCATTATCAATCTTTCTTATTATGTATGACATTACAAGGCGGCGCTCTATCCGCCAATATTCTGACAAGGAAATCAGTTCGGATTTGCTCAACAATTTGCTATCACGCGCCGAGCAAACACAGACCATGGGCAACCTCCAGCTATATAGCGTTGTCATCACTCGCAATCCCGAAATGAAAAAGCGCCTCGCCCCTGCCCATTTCAATCAACCGATGGTGGAGAACGCGGCGGTAGTACTCACATTTTGTGCTGATTATAATAGAACAACACAATGGTGCCTTAATCGCCAAGCAGAGCCGGGCTACGATAATTTTCTATCCTTTATGAATGCCGCCACCGATGCTTTGCTGTATTGCCAAAGTTTCTGTCAATTGGCAGAGGAGGCGGGGTTGGGCTTGTGCTTCCTCGGCACCACGATCTACAACGCCCAACAGATTATCAGCATCCTTAACCTGCCCAAATTGGTGATGCCGGTGGCCACTATCACCGTGGGCTATCCGGCTGAACAGGGACAAGTGAGCGACAGACTGCCCCTTGAGGCTATTATCCAC
>CAZQVW010000083.1:0-10381 GCA_964596865.1 uncultured Bacteroidaceae bacterium | reverse complement strand
CTATGGCATGGGCCCAACTGGAGTTTCATTGCTTGGGGCACATGGAACGGATTTTTCAATGTTACCACCAAAAACCTCCGCATGCCGGTGTTTTTGAGCTGGTTTGTTACAGTTTCGGTCTTTATTCTTTCCCAAATCTTCTTTCGCAACCCCACTGTGGGCGATGGCCTGCGCTTTGGAGCGCGAATGTTCAGTTTTCAGGGCGGTTTTCATACCACCGTCTCGCGCCTGCCCATACTTTTGGCTGTAGCCTTGTTCACCACCGAGTGGTTTACTCGCCAATGGGCCCACCCTTTCCATTTCGGTTCGTCGGGAATGTTCTCTCACCGCCCCATAAGATGGGCACTGTATGCCGTCTTATTCCTGTGTTGCGTCATGCTGGGCGGCAAACAAGTGCAGTTTATTTATTTTCAATTCTAAACGATGCGCCGTTTCATTAGATATACGATTCTTTTCTCCGTTATTATCCTCGCTTTCTTTCTGATAGGCGAATGCTACGTGCGCTCCATTCCCAATCCCGCGCGATATAAGCATCAATGGATGATGGCCCACTCAAAAGAAGTGGAGACACTGATTCTGGGCAGCAGCCATTGCTTTTATGGAGTGGAGCCACAAGTTTTTGGCCCCAACACATTTTCTTTGGCGCAACCCACACAGACTTATCGCTACGACCTTTGGGAGCTCACCCGCTATCCCATGCCCAAACTAAAGACGGTGATTATTCCGTTCAGTTATCAATCACTATTTGAGGACCTTGAGAATGAACCGCGCCTCCGCTATTGGGCTGTGCGCTATCGCCTGTATATGGATTGCCCAATACATTCATATATTTCCCAATACGGGTGGGAATGCCTGCATATCCCCAGTTTCAGAGAAAAGCTCACCAGTTTGTGGCGTCCGGCAAAGGTGAAATGGGATTCTTTGGGCTTCGGCCTCACCAATGGCTATGAATCGCTCATTGTGGAGGGCAAGGACAATGGTCTCCAGCGCGTAAAGGAAAACAGTTATCCGGACATGAAATCATTAAGTCTGTGTACTAAAGAACTGGACAGTATTGCTTCTTTCTGCGACAAGCGCGGCATCCACCTCGTCTTGTTCACTTCGCCCACGTCCGAATCATTCCGCCGCTACGCCAATAAACATCAGATAGACATCAGCCGTAGGGTGCTCCGCCGCGTGATGGCGCGCCATCGGTCTATCTCTTATTTTTGCTATTGGGCAGACCCCGATTTCACGCCCTCACATTTTTATGATGCCGACCACCTCAATCTTAAGGGGGCATCCCTGCTTTCGCTCAAACTCCTTTCGGATATGATCCGCAAAGGGATAGCGCCAAAGGGCGAGTGAAAAATCCGTACTGTACGCTCAATGTATTGATTGTACCTGTAGGGGCGGAGTTTGTGAGGTCCTACAGATTCAATCAATACGCCGCGTGTACACAAATTATCCCCATGTACACGCAAAAAATCCCATTCTTGGCACATTTTCCCGCTAAAAAGCTAACGCACCGAAGGGAACGCTGCAACGCACCAAAGGGAACGCTGCTGCGCACCGAACGGAGCGTTGCTGCGCACCGAACGGAACGTTAGCTTTTCGGCGCACTTTCTCCGCATAAGGAGGCCAACAAACAGCGTTATCTCGCAAATAAATTGATTTAGCAGGAGCAAATTAGATTTTACAAGCGTTTAGATACAACGATGAACCTACAAAGCAGTTGAAACTGCGATTAAAAAATTTCAGACTGCGATTAAAAGATTCTGTACTGCAAAAAAAAGAACCTTCTCGCTACAAAAAAATGCGATTTGAATAGGGCTATTTTAACACAAAACGATAGAGAAACGCACAGCTTTTATGAATTATGAGCGAAAAGAGCCCGTAAATTTGCCTATCTCGGAAAAAGGCTTTACATTTGTGGGCAAATTTCGCTACAAAGGAAAGATAGCGCACACAGACGTCAATATCAACGAGCACTAACCTAAGATAATATACCATGACAACAAAAGGAATCGTCATACCCTAACTATAAAATTATCGACACCGGCAGCAAAATCGCCATCCCTAACAAGTCAATCTACAACCCTTGTAAAACAATTATCAACCACAAATAAAAAGCATGAAAAAGGTTCTATCTCTTCTCGCTGTGTTGCTGATGGCAGCCACGAGTTCTGTAAAAGCTTTGGGCATGGAGGCTGCTACGCCTACAATGCCCGGATTGCCGGAAGTAAGCGATGTGAACAGCAATTTTGTTGTGAGCATCTCCGCTTCCTCCACCACCTCCATCACCGATGGCGGGTGGTATGTGATATATAATGTGGGGCGCAAGGCTTACGCCTACGGTGGCGGACAAGTAACCGCCAACGCTCCCACCAGTGGCACCACATTTGCCAACTGCGCGGCCTATCTTTTGAGATTCAAGAGCGTGGGCTCCACCGGCAAGTATGTGATTCAGAATGGTGAGGGCAATTATTTTCGCGACCTCACCTACAACACCAATGCCGGAGTAACGCCGGATTCCACCAAAGCGGGCCAGTTTACTATCGCCCAGATTGTGAGTGGTGGCAGCACCTGGTATCTGAAGGGCACAAACTACGTGATGGATTCCAACGGCAACGTAATCGTGGGTTGGGCCACCTCTGCGCCCTCCTCCACCAGTGGCAACGATGCATGGCGCATCTTTCCTGCCACCATCTCCGACCCCGCCAACCTTTCCGGCGGCGCTCTGACCACTTATCAGTTGGCGCAGGGCGGTCTCTACCGCATCCACTCGGCCAGCAAGACAGCTCAGTATATCCTTGAGAACACCACCAACAATAGGGCCACCACCGGCACAAAGAACACCGAGGCGTCCGCGAATATGGCCCAGATGTGGATTATCGAGCACGACAATAGTGGCTTCACCTTCCGCAATTCCAAGACTGGCAACTATTTGCAAGACGATTATACCTGCAAGCCCTCCAAATTCTACTGGGCAGCCCAGCTTAGTCCCAACAACACCACAGATGCGCAGCAAAATATCATCCTCTGCCACGGCACTGTGGAGAGCAAGAAGAAAAACTGCGCCAACCTCAACGGAGGTAACAGTGGTCTCACCGACTGGCAATACGACAATGACCACAATTCCGAATGGCTTCTTGAGAGCGTGGAATCTACCGAGGTAGATACCGCCGCCGTAAGAACCAATCTGGACGCTGTGATTGGCGTAGGCAAATTGGATATGCAGGCCGGCGCCTATTATCAATTCCAAAGCCTCAGCTCCGGCGGCATGATGACAGAAAACAAGTCGAACGGCAATGTTATCACCATGGCTCCGGACTCCACCGAGTGGAATCAGTATTGGAAATTGGAGTATGATGAGAAAAATCAGCTCTATACCCTCCAGAGCGTCTTCTCCCAGCGCTATATCAACCACAAGGCCTCAGGTGCGTCCAGCACTTGCGGCGGCAATTATATGACTTCGACCACAAATACATCGTCGCGCACATGGCAGATTGTGCCCAGTTCCTATCCTTGGCAATCCACGTATGTCATTGCCGAGCCTATGAAGCCCCAAACGGGTATTGCTGCCACCGGCGACAACTGCCAGAACGCCCCCATCACCGCCACCACCGCACAATGGATTGTGAAACCGGCCAAAGTAACGGATGAGAATTTGGCACAGGCCGCAAGCGATTATGAGAATTTCACTTTGCTCTATAATACGTCTGCCACTTTGCTGAATACCCGCCTCCAAACCTACTTCGCCGACTATGCCTGCACCAAACTGAAGGATCAATACCAAGCCCTCAGCGATGACTCCCTCTCCACGCTGATGAAGGCCAGCCAATTGCCCGCCAGTTTGATTAATATGGCCCTGAAAGTGAAAAACGACACTTGGGGACATCGTGAGAAGGAGTTCCGTATCTATGCTTACGAACCCTATAGCGACCGCACCAAGTGGAATCAGACCAACCTCTTCGGCACCGGCTATCAGCTCTCGCCACAGACAGGCCCCACCGGTATCAGTGTAAAGCGCGGCGATGTGGTGGTGATTATGTGCGACAAAGACGCTCCCGCCAATGCCACCCTCACCTATAGCTCCAACGAAGGATACACCGTCTTCGCCAGCGAGACAAACCTCAACCGCGGCGTAAACCTCTTTGCCGCCAATGGCGAAGGCTTCCTCTTCATCCACTATACTATCACCGATGTAAACAAGAAGATTGCCGACTTTGATCCTATCACCATCCACATTGAAGGCGGACGTGTGCAGGGCTATTTCGACCTCACCCGCGGCCACACCAACGAAGACTGGAAGGATATGGCCGCCAACCTATTTAAGGACAAAATCGTCCACCTCAAAGGCTATCGCTACGAGCATAATATCAACTACGAGGACTTTGTGAACCGCCAGTTGGTGGCAAGCGAACTGGACGAGTTTGAAGACAACGGTCAGCCCAAGGGCGTGGCAGGTATTGTGATGTATTGGGATAAGATTGTCAATGAGCAAAACGAATTGATGGGCATTGAATACTATAAAGACAGATTCAACTGTATGTATTCCGCCTCCTCTTCGTCCAACGGCAACCCCTATGCTTCTTCCTACGGCACCTACTATCCGGGTGTGGACACAGAATGGAATTACCAGGCTCTGCGCCACGGCCGCGAGAATGACGGCGGCGCCAACTATTGGTGTATCGCCCACGAGACTGGCCACGTAAACCAAGGTCTCATCAAGCTGTGCGGCACCACCGAGATTAGCAACAACTTCTTCTCCCACGTAAACAACTGGCTGCAGGGCTCTAACGTGGGTCGCTACGGCCCGTGGAGCGACATCCGCAAATACTATCAGAACGGTTGCTATTGGTTGGATTATGGCGAAGACGTGGGTCTTTGCAGCCGTATGTACTTCCAGCTTTGGCTTTATTTCCACCTTGCAGGCAACGATACCACTTTCTATCCCCGCCTGTTCGAGAAATTTAGGAAAGATCCTATCTATTTCTCCAGAAATGCCAACAGCCCGAGCAGCGGTAAGACCGACGTATTGAAGTTCGCTAAATTCTGCTGTGATTTGGCTCAGGCCGACCTCAGCGAATTCTTCCAGTTCTGGGGCTTCTTCAAGCCTATAGAGAACAGAGAGATTGGCGATTACGGCAATTTCTATATGACTACCCCGCAATCCGACATCGATGAGGCTTTGGCCTATATGCATCAGTATAAGAAGAAACTGGGCAACATCCTCTTTATCGATGAAAGAATCAAGAAATATCCCGCCGAGTATGTGGGCGCTCCCGAGGGCACAATGCGTCTCGGCACCAGTGGCGTAACCCCGGGCAACACCTCTGTGGTGGGCATGACCGGCATGTTTACCGATTTCACCCAGAATGTGGAATACACTCCCTACTCCTGCGTGATGCGCGCCAACAACAAGAGGGCGATGATTTCCTCCGGCAGCGGAGCTGTGGGCTTCAAATTCTATGACGCCAATCATAATCTCATCTATGCAGCCAACAGTTATCCTGTTTCCCTCTCCGGCACTGTTACCATGAAGATGCAGCGCGGCAACCCCGATGTAACGCTCAATTATGATTATTACGATAAGGTGGAGTATATAACAGCTGCTCTCGGCAACGGCGTGGACGTGATTATCTACGACAAGAGCGGCACCACCACCTCCGCCATCGAAAAGGCAGTGGAGGCCGGAGAAAGAGGCCTCGTCCTCGACAACGGCACGTGTCTGATTATCCAGCGCACCAAGGGCACCGTTACCGGCATCAATAGCGCAACAGCTGATGATGCTAACGCAAATACCACCATTGGTAAGCTCAACACCAACGCTCCTGCCTACACTATTGACGGTCAGGCCACCACTAATTTCCAAAAGGGCCAGATCTATATTCAGAATGGCCAGAAGGTGAAATTCTAAATCTCTATATTCTTAGAAATTTCCACCAAATCTCAAGAGCCGATCTGCATATTGCGCGGATCGGCTCTTGCTTTTTTTAATTAAGATAAGGCATACTAACAGGCAATCTACACAGAGTGGCTAAAATTCTGATGATGTTTTTTCTTATAATGTGTAGCGGAATTTGCCGGAATAAGAAAAAGTCAGTATTTTTGTAATTGAATTACACTTGCAATGCCCAAAATAGGCATTGGTTCGCAAAAAGGCGAAAGCAAGCAGCTAAATGAAAACAACAACATATTATTATATAAGCATGAAAACGTTTCTAACTATTCTCTCTCCTCAACGATGGAGGCGAAAACTGACAACATGTTGCGCCCTCACACTGCTGGCGCTATTAACCATTGGTTTAGACGCGAAAGCCGGAGGCAATGGTCATTCCGCCCCCTGCGCAGAACCATCTACCACCACATTCCAGCCAATCACCCCGCTGGTATCGGACGTTAACAGCAATGATGTGGCTTCTGTTGGCAAAAAGTCCACCAACGCCGCCACGCTAAATGGCTGGTACGTGATGTATAACATGGGGCGCAAGGTCTATATGAACGGCGAAGGCAAAACCACTGCCACCCCACCGGTGAGCGGCGTCTCGTTCCGCGAATTAGCGCCCTATCTTGTGAGGTTTATAAGTGTGGGCAACGAGGGCAAATACCTCATTCAGGATGCCAATGGAAATTATTACCGCGATCTGACCTATAATTCCAACGCAGGCGTAACAGCCGACCCCACCAGTGCTGGCACGTTCACCGTAGCGCAGATTATCATGCGCGGCACAGGTTATTGGTATATACAGGGCTCGGAATATATCATGGATTGCAATGGCTCCGCCATTGTGGGTTGGGCCACAAAGCCACCCAGCTCCGTTAATGGTAACGACTCATGGAGGCTCTTCCCCGTAGACATCTCTGACCCCGCCGAACTTACCGGCGGCGCCAAGGTGTCATACCAATTGGCGGTAGGCGGACTGTTTCGCATACCAAATTTCAATCACCCCGAGCAATATATCGTGGAAGATACCACAGTAAATCGCGGTACCACCGGACTTCGCGCAGACGATGACAAAACCCAGATGTGGATTATTGAGCATAATCCTGATGGATTCAGCCTGCGCAACGTACAGACCGGCCACTATCTGCAAGCCGACTATTCCTGCACTTCCACCAAAGCATATTGGACACTCCAACTTAGTCCAAATAATTCCGCCGACACCGACACAAAGATTATCCTCTGCCATGGAAAAGTGGAACGGGGCACGCAAAACTGCGCCAACCTGCGCAATGGCACCAGTGGGCTCACCGATTGGTATTACGACAACGACAACAATTCGGAATGGAACATAGAAGCAGTGGCGTCCACAGAGATAGACACAGCCACGGTGAGAGCCCATCTGGATAATGCGCTCAGCGTGGGAGGGCTAGACCTTAGTCTTGGCGCATACTACCGTTTTCAAAACCTCAACTCCGGAGGCATGCTGGCCGAGAACCTTGCCAACAACTATCTCATCACATCGGCACCCGATTCCGCTGCATGGAACGAATATTGGAAAGTGGAATACGATTCTACCAACAATTGCTATAACATTCTCAGTATCTATTCCTCCAAATACATCAATCATAAAGCCGCGAACGAGAATAGCTCTTGCAATGGCAACTACGTAACCTCAAACACCAACGCGGTCAATCGTTCTTGGCTTATTCAGCCCAGCTCCTACCCGTGGCAAACCACTTATGTCATCACTGAGCCCAATAAGCCCACCACTGGTTTGGGCGTAAAGGAGGCGACTTGTGCAAACACAGATATTAACTCCACCTCTGCGCAATGGATTGTGCAAAGGATAGACCTAACCAACCAACAAGTGGCCGCAGCCTCAGAAGCCTACGATGAATACAGACTGTTACGCAATACCAGTGCCAATATTTTGAACAATCGCCTTCAGGTGTTCTTCGCTGATAATGCCTGCACAAAACTAAAGGAGCAGTATCAAGCCCTCGATGATGATTCGCTCGCCACACTGATGCACAACAACGACCTCCCCAGGATGCTTATCGATGTGGCACTGAAAGTAAAGAACGATAAGTGGGGGCATCGTGAAAAGGAGTTTCGTATATATGATTATAAAGCCTATAGCGACCACACAAAATGGAACTCCACCGCTCTCATGGGCACTGGCTACCAATTCTCGCCCCAGACAGGGCCCACTGGCATCGCTGTGAAGAAAGGCGATGCTGTGGCCATCATGTGCGATGCAAATCCTGCGGCCGGCTCCACGCTCACATTCAGCTCCAACGATGAATACACCGTTAATGCCAATGAGATGATGCTAAAGCGAGGCATAAATGTGTACGTGGCCGATTCCCCAGGTTTCCTTTTCATTCACCACACCATCACCAATGTCAATAAAAAGCTCTCAGACTACTCTCCCATCAAAATCCATATCGAGGGCGGACGCGTACAGGGATATTTCGACATCACCCGCGGCCACACCAACGCCGATTGGAAAGATTTTGTTCAAAACCTTTTCCAAGACAAAATCGTTCACCTCAAATCCAGGTACTACGAATTTAATATGCTCTATTCAGGCGTGTTGGCCCAAATCCGCGATGGCGAATTAGACGAAGTGGATACAGACGGAACGCCCAAAGGCATCGAGGGCACACTCCACCGTTGGGATAGCTTGGTGGCTGTTCAGCGCCATCTGATGGACGAAGACAGATTCCGCGACAGATTTAACTGCCTATTGTCGGCCACCAGTTCATCTAAGAACAATCCTTACGCAGGAGCTTACGGGACATACTATCCGGGCGTGGGCACATTGATGAACTATACAGCCCTTACCCACGGCACAGAGAACGACAATGGCGGCAATTTCTGGTGTATCGCCCACGAAACCGGCCATATACATCAGAGCCTAATTAGAATGTGTGGCACCACCGAGATCAGCAACAACTTCTTTGCACAGGTAAATGCATGGACACAAGGGTCCAATACGGGGCGCGGCGGCCCATGGAGCGTGGCGCAGACATCTTTCCATAACGGCCAATTCTGGGCGGACTATGATTTGTGGCAACGCAGCCGTATGTATTTCCAATTGTGGCTATATTTCCACCAACAGGGTTACGACACAAAGTTTTATCCAAAACTGTTTAACAAATTCCGCTCCAACCCCATGACGTGGTCTACCGACAGCCTCAATCCCAGTAGCGGCACCACAGACTACCTACGCTTTGCCGAATATTGCTGCGAAATCGC
Organism: uncultured Bacteroidaceae bacterium; assembly: GCA_964596865.1. Taxonomy (GTDB): domain Bacteria; phylum Bacteroidota; class Bacteroidia; order Bacteroidales; family Bacteroidaceae; genus UBA6382. The sequence goes on along the minus strand of CAZQVW010000083.1, from coordinate 1,191 downwards.
GCAGGCCGACCTCAGCGAATTCTTCCAATTCTGGGGATTCTTTGTGCCAATTCGCAATTTCCATATCGGCGATTACGGCAACTATTATCAGACCACTACCCAAGCCCAAATAGATGCCTCTATAGCAAAGATGAAAAAATACCCAAAGAAGTTGGGCAATATCCTTTTCATCGATGAAAGAATTGAGAAATATCCTGCCAGCTATCCGGGTATGGCTGAAGGCACAATGCGCGTGGCTACCACTAAGGAGGCCACCCCAGGCGATGCCAGCGAAGTGGGCGAACTGGGCATGTTCACCATGTTTACCGATCATCCCGATTATCAGCAGTATTCCTGCGAAGTAAGTCCCATAGATGGCCAGTGCATGGTCTCGCAATCTTCCGGCAAGGGCGCTGTTGGCTTTAAGGTGTATGATAAAAACAATAATCTGACATTTGTTAGCAACACCTATCATTTCGCCCTCCCCTCCCGATTGCTGAACAACCAATATACCATTGTAGCAGCTCTGGGCGATGGCACAGACCGCTTGCTCCACATTAACGGGGCCGACAGCACCACCTGCTTCAAAGTCTATGACGCCAATCACGACCTAATTGCCACCAGCGCTACGGCCTCATATTCCATTCCGGCCGACATCGCAAACACTGATTATTATGTGATGGCCGTGAAAAGGGGCGGCACTGAGCAATTAGTCTATGAGACAGCAGAGGATCTCCACGACATCACCGGCATTCACAACGCAGTATCAAAGGATGGCGGCGATGCTTCTGGTAAAGGTTTCGATCCCTCCACTCCTGCTTATACGATTGACGGCCAGTCCACCATCAACCTCCAAAAAGGCCATATCTATATCCAGAATGGCAAGAAAGTGAAATATTAGGGTACTATTCACATTTCAAAATTTCATTTATTCCCCTACAATTAATGCCGACCTGCAAACAATGCGAGTCGGCATTAATTGTAAAAAAGAGAATCAGACTTTATTTAGCGTAGTTCACAGAGCGAACCTCGCGGATAACACATACTTTCACCTGACCAGGGTAGGTCATGTCGGTCTGAATCTTGTTTGCGATGTCTTGGGAGAGCTGGGCGGTCTGACTGTCGTCCACCTTCTCGGCACCAACAATAACGCGGAGCTCGCGACCGGCCTGAATAGCGTAGGTCTTCGTAACACCAGGGTAACTCATGGCG
>CAZQVW010000082.1:4672-10397 GCA_964596865.1 uncultured Bacteroidaceae bacterium | reverse complement strand
CATTATTGGCCTAAACCCGCGCAATTTGCCATTGCGCAAATCTATTATTTTTTCCTTTAATAATCATCTCTAACTATTTGTAAACATGACAGCATTAAATCATCTGGCCATGGCTTCTGCCGTGGTTGATAACGATAACTTGGAAATCAAAAAATCCCTTTTTGGTCTGAAGACCACCATCATCTATAAACCTACCGGTAGCACCGTGCGCGCCAGCAAAAGTGAATGCACTTCGCTCACGGGCGCCAATTTGGAGCGCATCCTAAATGCGGAGCCCGCCAAGCTAAAAGGTTTGGTAAATGAGTTTGGACACTTTCATAGTTCGCCTGTGGGTCAGTATATGCTGGAGGCGGTGAAATCCGATGATGGCAATTTCGCTATGATGCGGCTCTATCGTTTCCAAGACCTGCATTATAAAGCCATTACCGGCGTGAAGACCTTTGAGGGCGATACCGCTAAAACGGTTAATCAGATATTCTAATCCCCTGCGGGCTGTGCCGGTCATCCTGACGGCGCAGCTCCGCTATAATTCCGCATTATTTCCGCTATAAGTATATAAGTAATGTCTACTCTCACAATTTCCATTGTCATTGTCTTTATCGTGGGCTACGCTTTTATTGCCCTCGAGAGTTTTACGAAAGTCAATAAGGCTGCAGTGGCCCTGTTGATGTTCGCTGTTTGCTGGGCCCTGTTTATGGTGAGCCCGGAATCCTATGTTTCGGCGCCCGTGGGCGGCACCGTGTTTGACGCAGTGAATACCTCATTGGAGCATCATCTGGGCAGCACGTCCACAACGCTGTTTTTCCTGCTCGGAGCGATGACTATCGTGGAGATTATCGACCAAAACGGCGGATTTAATTTTGTGAGGCGGGCATTGCGCACCCATTCCAAGCGTTCCCTGCTTTGGAAAATCACCATCCTCACGTTTTTCCTGTCGGCCATACTGGATAATATGACCACCACCATTGTTATGGTAACGGTGATAAACAAACTGGTGGCCGATAAGCGCGATCGCCTTTATTATGCGGCTCTCGTGGTGATTGCTGCCAACGCTGGTGGCGCATTCTCGCCCATTGGCGATGTAACCACCATCATGCTTTGGAACAAGAATTGCATTACTTCCTCCGGAGTAATTAGCGAAATCTTCTTCCCGTCGCTGATAGCGGTGCTGGTGCCCGCACTGATATTGCAATATCATCTGCATGGTAAGCTCCAGATTGCCGACAGCAGTCTATTGTCTGATTCGCCGCAGGAATTAAGCGAGGGGCAGCGCAAGGTTGTATTTGTGTTGGGAATCGGCGGCTTGATTTTTGTGCCTATCTTCCGTTATATCACTGACCTGCCCCCGTTTGTGGGCATCTTGTTGGTGCTGGCCGTGTTGTGGACTACCACCGAGATATTCTACGCTCGTAAACACCACGCTGATGGTATGACCAAGCGTGTTAGTGTATTGCTTAGCCATATAGATATGTCCACCATCCTCTTTTTCCTCGGCATATTGATGGCCGTGGCTTGCTTGGAGGACATAGGCGTGTTGCATATCTTCGGTCAGACGCTCAATACCACGTTTGAGGGCAATCACTACTTGGTAACCGGCATTATTGGTATCCTGTCAAGCATTATCGACAACGTGCCGCTCGTGGGTGGCTGCATGGGTATGTATCCTATCGCGCCCACAGGAGATTTTGCCACCGATGGATTGTTCTGGCAACTGCTGGCCTATTGCGCCGGCGTGGGCGGCAGTCTGCTGATTATCGGTTCGGCTGCCGGTGTCGTGGCAATGGGTATAGAGAAAATCACGTTTACGTGGTATCTGAAGAATGTAACGTGGATTGCTTTTGTCGGCTACTTGGCAGGTGAGGTATTCTATTACTTTCAAAACCTTGTGTTCTGATTTATTCGCGTTCGATAATTCTTTTTACAGATAAGCCCAATTACGGCTGACACTTCATGCGAGGTGTCAGCCTTTTTTGTTCTTCCTTTCTGGGGAACAAAAAAATCTTTCTGGGTGAAAACGAAAATCTTTCTTGGGAAAACGAAAATCTTTCTTGGGAACATGAAACCCCATTTGGGAGAACAAAAAATCCCTGCGCTCGGATGTGCCGATCCTCTCGGATGAGTCATCGCGGGCGCAGGGCTCTCTCATTTGCTGTCCGTCGATCCGGAAACGCCGACCTTCACAGGCCAACGAACTGATTTGGCGGACTCAAAACAGGTTATGAAGAAATCAATCTTAATCTTTTAATATGTTGAATGGAATTGTGCTTTCTTGATATTAATGTGTGTTTTCATTGTGTAGGTGAGCGGATTAGGGAGGTGTAGGTATGTTTTCGGTGTATTGATTTTTGTTTTCAGTATGTTGGGGAGCGTTTTCGGTATGTTGATTTGCGTTTTCGGTGTGCTGATTTTTGTTTTCCGGTAATAGAGGCAAGGCAAGATTTTCAAGCGGAATGACTTATGAGTCTGCTACTGCTGTTATGGTGTCGGCCTGTAGGCGGAGCAATGAGCGATATTCGCCATCGCTTATCCCGTGAGTCCAGATATACCGGCGCGGGTAGACAAGATCGAGACGCTGTTGTACAAGGCTGAGGCCAATGCCGGAACCGCTACAATCGGAGGCTGGCTTGGGATGGTTGGAATTGCGAATATCGCAAACTATCTGGGCGTCTTTCTCCGTGGAGATGGAGATAGAGATGTGGCTACGGCCATTGGGGTTGATACCGTGCTTAAAAGCGTTCTCCACAAGGCAAATAAACAGATGCGGAGCCACTAAAATGTTGTCGGCATCGGGAGCGTTGAACGCAGTGTGGATTTCCACGCTGTCGCCCATGCGTATTTGCATCAAGCAGATGTAATTCTTTACAAACTCAATTTCGTCTTGTAGCAGCACCTTGTGAGCATTGCTTTTATATAGGAGATGGCGCAGCAAGGCTGATAGCTGGAGGATTGCATTCTGGGCTTTATGTTTGTCCACCTCGGTGAGGACGTAGATATTATTGAGAGTGTTAAGCAGGAAATGAGGATTTACTTGATTTTGCAAGTTCTGGAGTTTGGCCTCGGCCTCGCCCAGTTCTGCTTCGCGGCGCCGCTCCTCTGCTTTTGTCCAATAATGAGAGATGCGGATGAGGGTGCCAAACGCGGCGGCGAGCATCAATAGCATCATGCCGCGGATATAAAATAATACAATGTCGCCAGTGGAAGGCGCGGCGTGAACGAGTCTGCCCGAACGGACTATTGCATCGTGGAATTGCAGGTTGAACAGGAAATGATTGCCCTGCTCCATAAAGATGCCGAGCCCCACGATACAGAGGAGGTTGATTAGGAAAAACGCCATGTATCTTTGTCCCACGAAATAGCGACGCGCCAACCATAGGTAGTTGAGATAAAACATCACGCCTAAAAGAAGGGGGTCGAACAGGCCGCAGAGGTAATTTTTGAGCGTAAACCCGCTGTGGTGAGGGAAGAATAGAAACGGCGACACCAAGATGAGCACCCACGCAATCACGTGGATGAGCCATCCGGTCTGCTTATTGTTTTCTATTCTTGTCATAATTTTGGGAAAGATGGGGCGGGGGAAGGGATTGTTGTGTATTGAGGCGCCTAATTAGGCTTTAAGTATTGTTAGAGTCTGGTTTTGCTAATCATGTTACAGGCTTTGTTAATCGGGTTACAGGTTTTGTTAATCGGGTTACTCGTATCTAATGGCTTCGATGGGGTCGAGGGAGGCTGCTTTGCGGGCGGGCACGAATCCAAACAGGATACCGATGAGTGTGCACACGGCGAAGCTGAGGAAGATGCTCCACATTGGAATAGACGTGGGCAGATTGAAATTGTGGCACACGAGTGTGCCCAGCCATCCCACGATGATGCCCAATATACCGCCGGTAACGCTGATTACTACGCTCTCAATCAGAAACTGCGCGCAGATGTCGATGCCGCGGGCGCCAACCGACATTCTTAAACCGATCTCTTTAGTTCTCTCTGTTACGCTCACCAGCATGATATTCATGATGCCGATACCTGCCACAATGAGTGAGAACGCAGCCGCCACCACCAATATAATGGTTACGCTGTCCATTGTGCTCGACATCGTCTCCATCATTTCTTGTTGCGAGCGGATTGTGAAATTGTCTTCGTCTGTGCTCTTTATTTTGTGGTTGGTGCGCAAGATTTCGGTGAGCTCGTCTATGGCGTCTTGGGTGTATTCCTCGGATATGGCGGAACAGTTGATGCAATTAAAGTAAGTCTGCGCCAGAATACGCTTCATCACAGTGGTATAGGGCGCAATAATCACATTATCTTGGTCCATGCCCCACGAATTGTAGCCCTTGCTCTTCAATACGCCTACGATGCGGAATGGAATAGACTTAAACCTTATGGTCTTGCCCACAGGATCGTTGCCGTTGGGGAATAGTTCGTCCACTATCGTCTTGCCTACCAAACAAACCTTGGCGCTCTTTTTGATGTCCTCCTCACTAAAGCAGTCGCCCTCCTCAATAGTCCATTGCTTTATGTCAAGATAGTCAATGTTCTCGCCATAAAGTGAGGTGGACGTGTTGTTGGCTCCGTAGATCACCTGTCCGGAGGCGGTTACCTCGGGGCTAACGTATGTAACATACTTTTTGTCTTCAAGGATGCTCTCGTAATCGGCCTGTTTGAGGGTCTGCATCTCGGAGGGATCCTGACGAACGCCGCCTCGCATGTCTGCGCCCGGGCGGATCATGATGAGATTGGTGCCCATCTGGGCGATATTTTTGCGGATGCTCTCTTTTGAGCCCTGCCCGATGGCCATCATGATGATTACCGCTGCCACGCCGATGATGATGCCCAGCATGGAGAGGAATGAGCGCGATTTATTGTTGCCGATGGCCTTGAATGCCACCTTAAATAGGTTGATATAATTCATAGGTGTGTTTATATCCTTGTGTGTGTAGCAGCGAGTTTGGTTTGAGCCGGAGGAATATTTAATTTCTGCGTTAGGAGAAATGCGTAATCTGTTAATCAGGACAGGAATTGCGTTAGTCGTCTTGGTTTACGGGCAGTTGGGCGAGGGCTTCGGCTGCTGATTGGATATTCTGGTTGATAGTGTCTTGGCGAATCTTGCCATCGCGCAGCATGATATTGCGCGAGGAATAGAGGGCGATGTCGGGGTTGTGGGTAACAAAGATAATGGTGCGGCCTTCGGCGTGTAGTTTTTGGAAGAGCACGAGCATTTCAAACGATGTGCGGGTATCCAAGTTGCCGGTGGCCTCGTCTGCCAGGATGATTGTGGGATTGTTTACCAGGGCGCGGGCGATGGCCACTCTTTGCATCTGTCCGCCGCTCATTTGATTGCTCTTATGATAGAGGCGGTCGCCCAGCCCCACGGCTTCGAGGGCCGCGATTGCGGCTTTCTCGCGGTCTTTGGCTTTGAAAGTGGGATTATACATCAAGGGTAGCTCCACATTCTCCACGGCGGTGGTCTTGGGCAGGAGGTTGTAGTTTTGGAAGACGAAGCCAATCTTTCGGTTTCGCAATACGGCGCGCTCGTTGCGCTTCATCTTCCTCACGGGGATGCCATCGAGGTAATATTCGCCGGAGGTTGGGGTGTCGAGGCAGCCCAATTGGTTGAGGAGGGTGGATTTGCCGGAGCCTGATGTGCCCATGATGGTTACAAACTCCCCTTCGTAGACCTTGAAGCTGACACCCCTAAGGGCGTGCACCACTTCGTCGCCCACTTTGAAGT
>CAZQVW010000082.1:0-4662 GCA_964596865.1 uncultured Bacteroidaceae bacterium | reverse complement strand
CTATTACGGTCTTCTTATTGTTATTATCCATGATAATGGTCTTTGGGGTGTTGGGCCGGTTGGTCCGAATAGCCTAATCATCGTTGTGGGCGAATTTGCGGGAAAAGTGCTTGGATGTGAAATCCGCCCGTTCGGGTATAGGATTGCTTACGCCGGTATAAGAGTATCTGTGCGCTTAATTTTTTGATGCGTTATTGGTGGAATCGCCGCTTTTCTTCTTTTGATTATTGCGGGGCTTGGGCATGAATGGGTTGTTGTCCTGTTGGGCATTGGCCTCTTCGCTTGGGCTCATCACAAACTCGGTGATAATCTTCTGCCCCTCCTTTAATCCTGAGGTGATCTCGGTCAGAGTGCCGTTGGTGATGCCGGTTTGCACAGCCACAGCGCGGAATACATTGCCCTCCTTGACCCAAACCTTGTGGGTGGCGCTTACGTCCTTGATGCTCTCGTCGGATTGGAGCATTGTCTGGTTGGGAGTGAAGCGGAGAGCCTTGCTGGGCACTGCGTCTACGCCTTTCTTTTCGGAGGTATAGATTGTTACGTTGGCGGTGAGGCCGGGCTTGAGCTTGAGGTCGGCGTTAGGAGCGGAGATAACTACTTCGTAGGTAACCACATTGCTCTCGGTGGTGGCTTCTTGGCGCACTTGCGTAACCTTGCCCGTAAAGATGTCGTCGGGGAAGGCGTCTACTGTAAATTCCACGCGCTGGCCCTCTTTCACATTGCCAATATCGGCTTCGTCCACGTCTGCGATAACGCGCATGTCGGTGAGGTCTTTGGCAATCTTGAAAAGGGTAGGGGTGCTGAAGGAAGAAGCCACCGTTTGGCCCTCTTCCACCTCCTTGCTCAGCACAATACCATCGATGGGCGAGGTGATTGTGGCGTAACCGAGGTTTGTTTGGGCGCGGGTAACGCTCTCGCTTTGTGCGGCTACGGCCTGTTTTTGTTGGGCCACGCTCTCTTGTGCCTGTATGTAGCTCTTGTATGCCTGGTCGTAGGCGTCATCGCTGATAAGACCTTTTTCGTGCAGACTTTTTTGGCGCTGATAGTTTTCTTTTTGGTATTTGAGTTCGGATTGCAGGCTGGCGAGGTTGGCTTTGGCGGAGGAAAGATTGGCCTTGGCACTGTTGAGCTCACTGATTAGGTTGGATTTATCCAATTCGGCAATGACTTGACCGGCTTTTACCACACTGTTGTAATCCACATACAAGTGGCTGACGATGCCGCTCACCTGGGTGCCGACATCCACCGAGGTAACGGGCTCAATGGTGCCGGTGGCGGTAACGGTGGTGGAGATGTCGGCTTTCTCTACCGTGGCAAAATTGTAGCTCACCTTGGCGGAGCTTTTTTTACCCCCGAAGATAAGGATGAGAGCTATCACCACCACCACGATTGCGGCTATGGCGAGAACGGTCTGTTTCTTTGTGAATTGCATATTGAGGATTATTTTTTGTTTTCGTTGTTGGTTGTGGTGAGAATGGGCAGGGTAGGCTGATATTGCTAATTGTACCGGTGGGGCTTGCGGGATAGGGGATGCTATTCCTTGGTGAGCTGGCCGGTGGCGTAGAATTGGAGCATCTCCTTATTATATATAGTGAGATATTTGCTTTGCAGGGCGTCTTGGCGGGCGGAGAGCAATGAGGAACGGGCGTTGAGCGTCTCCACAATGTTCATTGTGCCAATCTGGGCTTTCTGGAAAATGGCGTCATAGTTCTGCTCATTATAATTCAGACGGTCTTGTCCTGCAATAAATTTCTGCTGATTATTATAGGCGTTGAGGCGATAGTTGTCGATGGTGTAATAGAGGTCGTGGCTGGCGTCGGCACTGTCAAGGCGGGCGATAGTCTTCTCCAAATCAGCCTTATGGACGGAGGAGGAGGTCTGGCGGCGGTCGAAGATGGGGATGCTCAATGTGAAACCGATGGAGGCGTCAAAACTGCGCTTCATCTGTGTGAACCACTCTGTGTCATTGCCGGAGGAGTGGTTGGAGCCGAGACCGGCAGACAGCGACAGCGTGGGCAGCCAACCGGCGCGAGCGATTTGATAATTGAGCTCGGCCTGCTTTATGGAGAGGTTGGCGTTTTTTATCTCGGGGCGACGCAGGGCGGCCTGCTCATAAACGGAGACGGTGGAGGGGATAGCTGATAGGGCCTCCTGATCGGTGAGGCTGAGGTCGGCAATATCGAAATCCTCCTCGGGGTCTGCGTAGATTAGTTGCTTGATTTGCAGTTTATACTGGTCTATCTGTGTCTGTGTACTGACAATATCATATTGGCCGTTGGACACCTGTGTCTGAAGTTCCAATAATTCGTATTTGGCAATCTGCCCTTGGTCTAATAGGGCCTGGCCGCGGCGATAGAGGATGCTGTCTTGCTTTAGGAGCTCCTTATTAATCTTGAGAGCCTCCTGCGAATAGAGCGCCTGAATGTAAAGCTGCACTACCTGCTCCTTAATTTGATTAAGAGTGATGTCGGTTTGCAAACCGGCGGCGTCGGCCTGTGTCTTTGCTAAGCGGATATTGTTTGTACGCTGGTTGCCATCATAGAGAGTCCACGCGGCGTTGATGCCATAGGAGCCATTATAAGATGTCTTATCCACCGACGAGGTTACGGTGGTGCCGTTAATCGTGGCCGACTGCCCCTTGAGGAACGGCATATAGCCCAAACTCCCACTGGCACTGGCGCTAACCGATGGAAGCCACATTCCTTTTTGCTGTTTCACGTTGATGTCGGCCTGTTGCTTCTTTAGGCGCAATTTAAGGATGTCGGCGGCGTTCTGGTCGGCGTGATTAAGACACTCTGTGAGCGTCCATACGCGGGCGGCGGCAGTATTGGTGATGCTCCACGCCAATGTTATGGCCAGGGCAAGCGATAAGATTTTTTTGATGCTCGGCATTATGATGATGTTTCTATTGTAAAAGGAAATTATTGCTACTTCGGGGGGCTCGTTGCTACATTTGGCCAGCGTATTGCTACTTCTGTGCAGTCGGTTTTGTTTTATAATGCGAAAGTAATGCTTTCTGGCATTTTTGGCCTCACACTTTTCCCCTCCATTCGACAAACACCCCCTTTTTTTCGACCAAATTCCCCGCCCTTGCCTTGTGTAGGCATTAAAAATATATTATTCAGATAGCAAATGTGTAGAGAAAGAGACTCTCGGGTGCGGCATTGCGTTTTGTAATGCCTATTCCGCTCCTGCAATCTCAATCAATAGATTTATCCTCTGCCCAATACGCTGACTTTTCCCAATCCTACCGGTTGGCTTTGAACAGATCCATAATCACTTGGGAGGCTTGGCGGAAGGTGGCGGCGGGCTGTTGCACGATAGAGGCCACCCCCTGCGAGACGGTCTTGTATAGCGGCTGGATTTGCGCCTCGGCGTTGGAATCGGTGATGACATTCAGTCCGGCAGGCACGATGCGGGCTCGGATTTCGGAGCCGGCTTTCATAGGGTCGCCATCGCAATGCACCACGCCTGCTTTCTCGCGCTGGATACGGATACTGTTGGAGCGGAACATGCGGATATGATTGCTGCCATTGCGGAATTTGCCGGTAAAGAGAGCCAGTGCCAATGCGGGAGCGTCCACTGCGGGAAACGGTTCGATAACGGTAACGTCCATCAATCCGTCGGCCAATGAAGCATAAGGGGCGATATATGCGTTGTTGCCGTATTGTGATGCGTTTGCCAGCGTGATGATGAAGGCCTCGTAGGTGCGTTTGCCGTTTTCGTCGGTGATGGTGTAGGCCTGCGGCTTATATTTGCTCAGTTCGGCCACGATATTTTCCAGATACGACAGCATTCCCCGCTTTTTGGAGAAAGAGAATTTATAACTAATCTCGGCGTCAAATCCCAATCCGCATGTGCAGAAGAAAGGCCTGTTGTTGAGCAACCCATAGTCGATACAGACGCTGTGCCCCTCGTTGATGAGGGCGAGCGCTTTGCGCGGCTCCAAAGGTATTTGTAGATGGCGTGCCAATCCGTTGCCTGAGCCGCAGGGCACTATGCCAAGGCGCGTGGGGGTGTGGAGCAAAGAGCGTGCCACTTCGTTTACAGTGCCATCGCCGCCCACTGCCACCACCGTGTCCACCCCGTTTTCGGCAGCCAGGCCATCACTGCGCCATGACCGGCATAGCGAGTATTCCATATCTCGATGTCGTAGCGATTGGGGTCTATCACATCGTATATATCTCTGATGATGGCCCTTTTGGATACGCCGCCGGAGATAGGATTAATGATAAAGCGAATGGTTTGTTTGCTCACGTATTAAAGGTTTGTTCTACAAATATCAATGATTCAGAGTGCAAAATTAATCTTTTCCATAAACCGAGCCAAATCCCTGCTCCGATTTTTGCGCTCTCGCCTAATTTTGGCGAACTGTGGAATATTTTTGTGGAAGTATGGATTATTTTGGGCGAAGAGCGCTACGGTTTCGTGGAAGTGTGGATTGTTTTTGGGCTAAGGGTGCTATGTTTTTGTGGAAGTGTGGATTATTTTTGGCGAAGAGTGCTACGGTTTCCGCCTGATATGTGTTTGTTTCTGCAAATTGCGTGATAAAATCAATTTTTTGCCTGCTAAATCCGGATTTTCCCCTTCTAACGCGAAAAAATAGCGTGTTAGTTTGCGTTCACAGTGCTGTAACAATAACTAAACAGTACTGTTTAGTTA
>CAZQVW010000081.1:0-10571 GCA_964596865.1 uncultured Bacteroidaceae bacterium | reverse complement strand
CGCCATCCGCATTCTGGAAGATAAGATTGCCACTCCGGAGGGCGCGGCTGATGCAGTCTTGCTGCAAAAATATCAGGCCTTCCAAAACCAAATGGACGAGGCCATGAACGCGTGGGAACAGCAGTCTGAAGCCCTCGGCGAGGCACGAAAAGAATTACAATAATAAGTAGATTAGAAAAATATTATTAACTTTGCCCACCAAATAAGAAATTTCAAACATCACGACCGTACTAATCCGGCGGGTTAGGCCATAATAAGCCCATCATAAGGATTAGAACCTTCGCAATAACTCCCCAACAGGCATAAACAACAATAATTTATAACCGTAATACTATGAAACGAACGTTTTTAATTCTAACAATTCTGCTGACGTGGGTCACCGGGCAAATAAATGCCCAGACATACTACCGGCTCACATCGTTGGGCAACACTCTCACAGCATTGCCCACCGACATCACTAAACCAGTGATTTTCTATATGCCCGACAATGCTCGCAAGGCATATCTCACGTGCAACAACACAGGCACAGCCAACAACCTGTCGTTCGCCACCACCGCCCCCACGCAGGGCAGCGATGTCAGCAATATGTTGTTCTCTCTTACCTCCACCGGCACAGACGGGGAGTACTATATCAAAGGCCCTAACGGGGAATACGTGAGCGGAGCGATTAACACTTCAGACCAAAGCAGGAGAGTGGCCACCACTCCCTCTACAGATAACGCTGCGAAATTTAATATCACCATCGCCAGCGGTAGTTTGTTTTTCCTCAAAAGAAGCGACCGCACCCTCTACCTTAATATTCAAGGCAACGCGTGGAGCGGTCAATACGTGAACTATTGGGATGGCAACGGTGGGTGGTCGCAATGGAACATCTATCAGCCCACCGTGGAGGAATACACGCCCGTGATAGACACCACTGCCTACGCTAACCTCGATGTCAGCAAGTATTATAAACTATACAACTGCAATAATAACGCGTGGTATATGGGCGCCAACACCAACGGCGACCTAATAGTGATGGACAACAGTGAGGCCAACCCTATTTGGTGGCAATTCCTGCCCACGGGGAATAAGGGTTGCTACAATATCCGCAATGCCACCACCCACCAGTATATCCAGGCGCTGAAAACCAAAGGTGCAAATTCGTATATCCAACTGGGTGATGAGCCTGTGGAATATTATGTTGGCAAAAACAAAGCCACCGGTACCAAGACCTCCGGCTACTATTGGCTTAGTAGTACAAATACTACCGGTTACGACAAGCAAAACGCCAATACCCTCGCCCTCAACAAAGACGGCGCCTCCAGTCATGTCTTGACGTGGTCGGCCAGCGGCGGCGAGGCCAATTCCTATTGGGCTGTGGTGGAAAGCCCCTATAATTACGACCCCACCCCCTTCACTCCCTCCACCGGCGACTACCTTTATTATATAAAGAATGGCAACAACGGTATGGCTCTCACTTTGACCAACGGAAAGCAAGCGTGGCAGTCAATAACAATGGATAAATCGCAGGAATGGTATTTCCGCGGGGAGTCGAACAACAAGGGCGGCTATCAGATTTGCAACGCCGCCACCCTCCAACCTATCGACACGCTGCATTATATCGTGGAACAGATGACAAAAGGATTCTGTTTCCGCCATGCCTACGTCCCCTACAAAGTTCTGACTATTGACGGCGATTCCATCCTCACGTTTGAGGACGCCAGAAGCAGTTTCTCCTTGGCTCAGCAGATATATAACATGCCTTGCGGCACACTGACCCAGCCAAGAGTGAAATCAGCCGAACTTAAAGGCGAGGGCGTGCGCACCCCACTAATAGTTACCACCGATGAAATCACTCCGCAGGGAGCCAACACCGTTTGGACAAAGACAAAGCCCATTGTGGTGGCCGGTTCCACTGGTACGCTCACCCTTAATCTATCCCAAGCCCCTGGTGAAGGGATGGAAGCCTATCTTTATTTCGATTGGAACAGAGACGGAGTGTTTGAAACCACCGTGCCGCTAACAATAGCCCAAAATATCAGTAAGCAGATTTCTTTCCCCCTCATAGGCGAGGGCAACGCACGCGAAGGAGAGAGCCACATGCGCCTCCGCATCAATAGCACCGGATTAAACGGCAGCGAAGATGACGTGATTGGCCAAAGCATAGATTTTATTATCAACCTCACCGCCGACACCAGTGCATTTAAGGCCACTGCCGTTGCCAACGACAGTACCCGCGGCTTCGCCACCATCAACGGCCACACCGCTACCGCTACGCCCAAGGACGGATGCCAGTTTGTTTGCTGGAAAGAGCAGAACAAAGTGGTGTCCACCCAAGCCACTTACCCCTTCACCATTGACCACGATGTGAAATTAACGGCTGTCTTCTCCGCCGACCCAGATATGCTCACGGGTGTGCCCACTATTAATGGCACTGCCCAAAATCCTATCAACATCACCCTCAACGGCCGCACCATCAAAATTGATACTGACACCGAGGTGAAAGGCGTGAGGGTATATAATATTCATGGACAGCTGGTGGCCAAAGCCAACGGAAAGTTAGTGTCTATGCACAAGTGTCCCTCCGGCGTTTACATCGTCAAGGCCCTCACAGCCAACGGTGGCACCGTGGCCAAACTTTCCATTGATTGAAATGCCCTAGTCAGGATTTCCCAAATTCATAACAAACAATTCCGACAGGATACCAACACCTCATAAATCCTTATCAATTTCCACTTTCACATTTATAATAACACCCTGCATATCCTCCAAATTATGAACAACAATAAGAAAAAATATATCCCCGCCGTAATGGGCGCCCTCGCAGTGATGCCCGCCTTGGCCGACCAGCGCCCCAATATACTCTATATCATGTGCGACGACATGGGCTACGGCGACCTCCACTGCTACGGCCAGCAATATATCGCCACTCCCAATATCGACCGCCTCGCCGCCGAGGGAATGCGCTTCACGCAGGCTTATTCAGGTAGCCCCGTAAGCGCCCCATCCCGCGCCAGTTTTATGACCGGACAGCATACCGGCCATACTCATGTCCGCGGCAACAAAGAATATTGGAACAACAGCAATCTGAACAAACAATACGGCAAAAACACAGACTATTCCTTAGTGGGTCAAGAGCCTTACGATACCGCCCACGTCATTATCCCCGAGATCTTCAAAAAGAACGGTTATACCACCGGCATGTTCGGCAAATGGGCCGGCGGATATGAGGGCAGTGTGTCTACGCCCGACAAAAGAGGCATCGACGAGTTCTACGGATATATCTGCCAGTTCCAAGCCCACCTGTATTACCCCAATTTCCTGAACAAATACAGCAGTTCTAATGGTGATAAGGAAGTTACTCGCGAGGTATTGGAGCAAAATATCCAATACTCCATGTATGGCGACGATTATAACAACCGCAAGCAATATTCCTCCGACCTCATTCACGAGAAAGCCTTGGAATGGCTGGACAAGCAGAGTGCCGACCAACCTTTCCTTGGCATCTTCACATATACTCTACCTCATGCAGAATTGCGCCAACCCAACGATTCCATACTCAAAGCCTATATGTCCCGCTTTTGTCAGGACAAGACATTCACAGGCAATCAGCCCTCGCGCTACAACCCCACCAATCACGCGCACGCTGAGTTTGCGGCCATGATTACAAGGCTGGATCAGCAAGTCGGACAGATTATTAGTAAACTGAAGGAGAAGGGATTGGATAAAAACACGGTGGTAATCTTCACCAGCGACAACGGTCCGCACGAAGAAGGCGGCGCCGACCCTACTTTCTTCAATAGAGACGGACTGCTGAAGGGATTGAAGCGAAGCACCTATGAAGGCGGCATTCGTATCCCGTTTATCGCTTGGTGGCCCGGGCACATAAAGGCCGGTTCGGTCAGCGACCACATGTTTGCCTTCTACGACCTCATGCCCACTTTCTGCGACATCGCCGGCATCGACAATTATGTGGAGAAATACCGCAATCCCCGCCTCGGCAACAAAGATTATTTCGACGGAATCTCCATCTATCCCACACTCACAGGCGAAGGAATCCAAGCGGAACACGACCATCTCTATTGGGAATTTCACGAGACAAACATGATGGCCGTACGCTGGGGCAATTTCAAGTTGGTGGTAAACAAAGGCACGCCATATCTATATGATTTGGCCAGCGATATTCACGAGGACAACGACATCAAAGCCACATACCCCGACGTATTGAAAAAGATGATTGACATGATTTATGACGACCACACCGACAGCAATCTCTTCAGGGTAACTCTGCCCGCACGGCAATAGGCTCGTTGGCGTTGAAATCAAGAATTGAAAAAATCTTTACTATCCCCTAAATATGAAATTGTTACTTGCAGTAGCATTGACTACCACAATCACATTCTCAATGGCACAAAACACTAATCACCCCCACGGAATTAACCCGAAGAATTTGGATACCTCAATTAGTCCGGGCACAGATTTCTACGGTTATGCCGTTGGCGGGTGGCAGAAAGCCAATCCCATTGGCGATGAGTACGCCACTTTCGGCACGTTCAACCAATTGGACGAGCTCAACAACCAGCGAGTTCGTTCCATCATCGAGAATTTGGCTCGCAAAACCAGTTATACCGACATCAACGAGCAAAATATTGCCACTCTCTATAATCTGGTTACTGACACAGCCAAGCTCAATAAAGACGGCCTTGCTCCACTGAAGCCATATATTGAGAATATCTCGCGTTGTGAGACCACAGCCCAATTACTGGACGCCGTTGGCAAAATGTCTCTAATGGATATAAAATGCTTCTTCGATGTAACAATTGAAAGTGATGCTAAGGATAGTAAGACCAACCTTGTGCAACTGATGCAGGGCGGCACCACCCTGCCCGACCGCGAATACTATATTGATAACGACGAGCACACCGTCTCCATCCGCAACGCTTACAAGGATTTCGGCGCCAAGGTATTCCAGATGCTCACCCCCTCTATGCCTGCCGATAGCGCCAAAAAGATGATGGCCACCGTTATAAGATTGGAAACGCGATTGGCTTCCGCTTTCAAAAGTAATGCCCAACTGCGTATCGCCGAAGAAAATTACAACAAGATTTCTTTCAGCCAGTTGGAGCGAGATTATGAGGAAGTGAACTGGCGCAGGCTTTTCTTTGAAAGTGCCCAGTGTCCACAATTCGCAGAAATCTCCGTATGCCAGCCCGAAGCCATCAAAGAGGCGTGCCGCATGATAAAAGAAGAGTCCCTTTCAGACCTCAAGACCTACGTTTTATTCCGTCTTTGCGCGTCCACGTTTTCTTACTTGGGCGATGCCCAGCGCGATTTGGCTTTCGATTTCTTTGGGCGCACCCTGCAGGGCCGCAAAGCTCAGCAACCCATTTGGCGCCGCGGCGTAATCACCACAAACGATTTGCTTGGAGAAGCCGTAGGCAAAATCTATGTGAGCAAATACTTTCCTGAATCCGCCAAAAAGAGCATGGAAAAGTTGGTGGAGAACCTTCGCGTAGCTCTGGGCGAGCGCATCGAGGCGCAGGAATGGATGAGCCAAGAAACCAAAAAGAAAGCACAAGAAAAATTAGGCACTTTCTATGTAAAAATCGGCTATCCCAACAAATGGCGAGACTATTCTAAATTGCAGTTAAGCCCGGATATGTCGTTGCTGGACGCAGTGATGAGCGCCACTCGCTTCAATAACCTCACCGACATCCGCGAAATGGTGGGCAAGCCTGTGGATAGGGACAAATGGTATATGACTCCCCAGACTGTAAACGCCTATTATAATCCTCCCACCAATGAAATTTGCTTCCCCGCCGGCATTTTGCAATATCCTTTCTTCGATGAGAAAGCCGATGACGCCTTTAATTACGGAGCCATCGGCGTGGTAATCGGCCACGAAATGACCCACGGCTTCGATGACCAGGGACGCAAATACGATAAAGACGGAAATATGAGCGATTGGTGGAGCTTGGAGGATCAGGAGCGCTTCAATAAGAGAGCCAAGGTGATGGAAGAATTCTTTGACAGCATCAAAGTTCTGCCCGACCTCCACGCTAACGGAGCCCTCACCTTAGGCGAAAATTTGGCCGACCACGGCGGATTACAAGTAGCCTTCACTGCCCTAAAGAACGCCACTAAAGATAAGAAACAGAAGAACATTGATGGATTCTCTCCCAGCCAACGTTTTTTTCTGGCCTACGCCGGTGTTTGGGCAGGCAATATTCGTGAGGCAGAGATACGCCGCCGCACCAAGAGCGACCCTCATGCCTTAGCCAAATGGCGCGTAAACGGTGCTCTGCCCCATATTGATGCGTGGTATGAGGCTTTCCATATTACAGAGAATGACCCGCTCTTCGTACCAAAAGACAAAAGAGTAACAATTTGGTAGTCGTTAGAGTAAGTACGGCACTCGAATTTCCCAATTTTGTTTGATAGGCATAATTGGTTTGGTTAGCTGATAAGCCAAATGCCATACACTCCCATCTCATTTCCTCCAAATGATTTATCTACCCAGCAATCATCCCTCTGTTTCCCGCTTAAAGGAAGGGGGTATCGACATTTGCGATACCCCTGCTCCCGAGCATACCACGCGCGTGCTCATTCTCAACCTCATGCCGCAAAAGCAGGAGGCCGAAGAAGAATACTATCGCATGTTCAGCCACGCGGGGATAGACATAGAAGTGGTTTTGGTAAAGATGAGCCATCAAACCTACAAGACCACTCCCCAAGCCTACATGGACGCCCTCTACACAGATGTTGCAACCATCATGGAGGGACAGGAATTGTATGAAGGCATGATAGTAACCGGCGCTCCATTAGAGCACCTGGCCTACAGCGATGTGCGTTATTGGGATCAGCTGCACGAGGTATACCATTGGAGTTTTTCTCACGTGCGCTCCACGCTGAATATTTGCTGGGGAGCGTTTGCAGCCCTCCGAATGTTTTTCGGCATTGACAAACATTGGACACAGAAGAAACTGTTTGGCGTCTACCCCCACCATAACGAGCAACCTAATTGCCCATTAATGGAAGGGATGCCGGACACTGTGATGGTGCCAATCAGTAGGCACATCACTCTTTTTCGACCGGAATTAGATGCCCACGCCTCCTTGACCACAATATTGGATTCTCCCGTCAGCGGCCCCGAATTAGCCATTGCTTGGCAAGGACGGCAGATTTTTTCTAATGGGCATTTTGAGTACGCCGCAGGCAGATTGAAATTTGAATATGAGCGAGACAAGCAAAAAGGGCTTGATATAGACGTGCCGGCCAATTATTTTATAGACAACAGCCCCCAAAAAGGAGTTGATTTTTCGTGGCATCAAGCCGGCGTTAGGTTCTATACCAATTGGTTGCGTCTATACGTGTGCAACCCTCGTCTTCCTCTCTCCCCCAGCGACATTCCTTTCAATGACTGAAAGCCTTTTCCCTACACAGATAGAACTACTATCACCGGCTCGCGATCTAAAAACCGGTATTGAAGCTATCAATTGCGGAGCCGACGCCGTCTATATTGGAGCGGAAGCATTCGGCGCCCGCCATGCGGCAGGCAACAGTGTAGAAGACATCGCCCTTTTGGTGAAGCACGCCCACATATACGGAGCCAAAGTCTATGTAACGGTGAATACCATCCTCTTTGACAATGAATTAGAGAAGGTGAAAGAGATGGTTCTGAAATTAAAGGCAGCGGGCGTGGACGCATTGATAACGCAAGACACGGCACTGATAAGCATGGCCCTGCCCATTCCTCTTCATGCCAGCACACAGATGGATGTCTCGTCCTCCCAAAAAGTTAGGCAACTAAGGGATTGGGGATTTCAGCAAGTGGTCTTGGCTCGAGAACTGGGATTATCGGAGATTGCGAAGATTCACGGGGATAATCCCGAGGTAAAGTTAGAGGCTTTCATCCACGGAGCATTGTGCGTGAGCTATAGCGGCCGTTGCTACGCCTCGTGGCATTGTTTCAAGCGCAGCGCCAACAGAGGTGAGTGCGCACAGTTTTGCCGCTTGGCCTTTGATTTGGAAGACGCCGATGGCCACGCACTTATCCACAATCGCCATCTGCTTTCCCTCAAAGATATGAATCGCCACGATTATTTGGAAAAGATGATGGACGCGGGCGTCTGTTCCTTCAAGATTGAGGGGCGATTGAAAGATGCCGCCTACGTGAAGAATGTTACAGCCTTTTATCGCCAGCAGATAGACACCATTCTCCGCCGCAGAAAGGGCGATTACGTCCGCTCATCATTCGGCCAAAGCCATATTCCTTTCTCTTCTGACGTTCGTAAATCCTTCAACCGCGGTTTCACGCCATATTTCATTGACGGGCGCCAAGATGGGCTCGTCAATATCCACACACCCAAGGTGGTGGGCGAAAAAGTGGGCACCGTCAAGGAAATCCGTCGAGGCTGTATCGTGGTGGCAGGCTGTAGCACGTTCCACAACGGCGATGGCCTCTGTTTTTTTACTCACGAAGGCGTTCTCAAGGGCTTTCGTGTTAATCGCGTGGACAACAACAAAATCTTTCCATTTGGCGACACCAAAGGATTAGAGCTCCGCGCCACGCTCTACCGCAATCATGACACCAACTTTGAGGACACTCTTTCCCGCCCGGTTCCAACTCGCACAATCCCAATCAGCATCACTCTTTCCGCCGTCCCGCAGGGGTTCCTACTTGCGGCTACGAAAAGCATTTTCCATTCATATACGGAGCAGGATTTGCGTCTTACAGTAGAAGGAGAGTCCCAACCGGAGTATCCTTCTGCCAATAATCGTTGCGAACTGCTCTTCGATGCAGAAAAGCAGGTGGCCCGCACTCCCCAAGTGGCCACTATAGAATCCGAACTTCGCAAGACCGGTGGTACGCCGTTCACCGTAGAGGATGTCTGCGTCCGTTTCGACAAGGATTATTTCATTCCCAAATCCATTCTTTCCAAATGGCGGAGAATGCTTTTGGACAAAATGACAGAGAAATGCCTAACGGACGAAGATAATCTGGGGACAAGTACAAAAGTTGCCCCTACAGAGACCATTCCGCCCGCCTCCAGCATTCCTTTTACCGCCAACATTTCAAATTCTTTAGCCAAAGATTTTTATCTTCACAAGGGCGCCGCCACCATTGCCCCCGCCTTTGAATTAAATGAGCCCGAGGGCCGAGTGGCCATCATGACGTGCAAATATTGCCTCCGCTATGCTTTCGGTCAATGCCTTAAGAATAAGAAATGCCCAGACGCAATTCCCCTGTCCCACAAGCTCCCGAGGCAATTATATCTACGCATCAACGGCGCAGAGAGTAATATGAAAAGCAGTGAGCGGTTTCCATTGGAATTTGACTGTTCAAAATGCCAAATGAAAGTGATGAAAGAAAAATAAACTATGAGCAAGATAAAAACAGATAAGGTCATAAGTCGGATTGCCCTTTTACCGGTATTTCTGGCACTACTCTTTTTTGTTGGATGCACCGGCAAACAATCCCGCCAACACACCCAATGGATTCTCACTCAACAACAAAGAGATTCCATCGCCTTCTCTGCCTACCATCATTATAATGTAGGATACAACTTTATCGTTGCTAACGATTCCTTAATGCTACAACCGTCGCCCGAGGGTATGGATTTCAATCTGGACTATCTTCGAGACACCACCGTCCTCCATTCCGGCGACGACTTTGTGGTAACAGAGATTTTCCGCGTACCCATATCTGATTCAGTGGCCACCGATTCCATCTGGCTACGCATTGGCACAGACGGCGCTCCATTGGGCTGGGTGAGCGAACAAAAGATGCTGGTAAATTCCACACCCGTGGATCCCATCTCGCGCTTTATACATTTCTTTAGTGGCACTCACCTTTATCTTTTCTATGCCATTGTGGTAATATTGGCAATTATTATCGTCCACCGCCTGCGGCACCATCGCCGAATCTGGATGGTGCATTTCCACGACGTCCTCTCACCCTACCCCACTGCCTTCTGCCTCGCCATGGCCACCGCCGCAACCCTCTATGCCACCATACAATTATTTGCGCCCACCATGTGGGAAGAATTTTATTTTTCCCCATCTCTCAATCCTTTGGGCCAACCGTTTCTTTTATCCTTGTTTTTAGTATTTGTTTGGCTAAGCATGACACTATTGCTGGCTGTAGTCTTTGACCTCAAAGACCGACTGTCGTTTCCCAACCTAATCAGTTATCTTGCAGGTCTCTTGGCCTGGGGCGGCGTAATCTATATAGTCTTAACCCTTAGTATTAAGATTTATATCGGCTACATTATTTATATCGCCTACCTCCTATTTGCCACATACCGCTACCTCTCCCACAATCACCGCCATTAGGGAAGGCCATTTACTATCTTTAATCTCACATAATAGGGCACGTAAGGGAGGTAGTAATACGAGGCTGACAAAAAAGTCCGCCGTTTTGTAATAATACTACTTAATCTGGCGTGAAAAACGAGACTTGTAGGTGCTTGTTTTATACCAGTCCGCGAGTTGCTAACACAATTAATTAGCACAATTACAGGATATTGTCGTATCTTTCCGCGAGCAAGTATAAAACCCCTCCCCACCGGTTCAATCAAAACACCGCA
>CAZQVW010000080.1:0-10593 GCA_964596865.1 uncultured Bacteroidaceae bacterium | reverse complement strand
CGATTGGTATTATCTACTAATCAACTTCAGTTGTCGCCTAAACAATAGGGATTGTCAATGATGCGATTGGTATTATCTACTAAACAACTTCAGTTGTCGCCTAAACAATAGGGATTGTCAATGATGCGATTGGTATTATCTACTAATCAACTTCAGTTGTCGCCTAAACAATCGCATTTATCGACACGGCTTTACACGATGCCTTGGGCCATCATTGCCTTGGCCACCTTCATGAAACCGGCCACGTTTGCACCCTTCACATAGTTGATATAACCATCGGGCTCGGTACCGTATTTCACACAGTTCTCGTGAATGCTCTCCATAATGCGGTGGAGACGGCTGTCCACTTCCTCGGAAGTCCACGAAAGGCGTTCGGAATTTTGGCTCATCTCCAATCCGCTCACGCTCACGCCACCGGCATTAGCTGCCTTGCCTGGAGCATAGAGAATCTTAGCGTCCTGAAACACCTTGATAGCCTCAGGAGTGGACGGCATGTTAGCACCCTCGCTCACGGCGATGACACCATTGGCCACCAGCGCCTTTGCAGCTTCGCCATTGATTTCATTCTGCGTGGCGGAGGGGAGAGCGATGTCGGCTTTCTCGTTCCACGGCTTCGCACCGGCCACATATTTGGCTGTAGGATACTTGTCTACATACTCCTTGATGCGACCACGGTATATATTCTTGAGCTCCATGATGTAATCCAGCTTCTCGCGGTCGATTCCGTCGGCATCATAGATATAGCCATCGCTATCGCTCATCGTGAGCACCTTGCCGCCCAGTTGCAAAACTTTCTCCGCAGTGTATTGAGCCACATTGCCGGCTCCACTGATGAGCACAGTCTTTCCATTCACATTCTCGCCCTTAGTCTTGAGCATCTGCTGGAGGAAATAAACGTTGCCGTAGCCGGTGGCCTCGGGTCTAATCAGCGAACCGCCAAATTCCAAGCCCTTGCCGGTGAATGTACCGCTAAATTCGCGGGTCAATTTCTTGTACATACCAAACATAAAGCCCACCTCGCGACCGCCCACGCCTATATCGCCGGCAGGCACGTCCACATCGGGACCAATATTTCTGGTGAGCTCCAGCATAAATGCCTGGCAGAAGCGCATCACCTCGGCATTACTTTTACCGCGGGGTGAGAAATCGCTACCACCTTTTGCACCGCCCATAGGGAGGGTGGTGAGAGCGTTCTTAAAGGTCTGCTCAAAGGCCAAGAACTTAAGTATGCTGAGGTTTACAGATCTGTGGAAGCGGATACCGCCCTTGTAGGGGCCGATGGCGTTGTTGTGCTGCACACGATAGCCCATATTTGTCTGTATATTGCCCTTGTCGTCCATCCAAGACACGCGGAAAGTGTAGATACGGTCGGGGATGCACAGGCGCTCGATGAGGTTGGCCTTGTCAAATTCGGGGTGCTTGTTGTATTCCTCTTCAATGGTGGCGAGCACTTCGCTCACAGCCTGATGATATTCATTTTCTCCGGGGAAGCGGTGTTTCAAATCTTCCAATACTTGTTGTGCGTTCATAAAAATATGCTTTTAATATATTAAGTAGTTTCGTAATTATACTTTTTGTAAGCTGATAGAAGCGATGACTATGGCGAAATAGACTTATGCGATGCCCCTAAAGGTGCTACTATTGTCGTTATTTGCCAAGCGACAATCTTTTCTTGTGCAAAATTAGTACAACATTGTCATATTTCGCCACAAAAGGCAGGCAAATAATTGACAGACGATTATTTTTCGGTATAAAAACGAACAAATGGATACTAAAATTCAAGATTTCGTAACTTTACGTTACAAAACAGCAACAAAAGACGCCCCACCGCGGGCTAAATCAGGCGCCAAGCGGCCCTCACGCCACGGCGAGTAAGTATCGAGGCGAGGCGCAACCTTATCTTATAAGCAAACGTGAGGCGGTCGGCGCGCACAGAATCTGATAACCGGCGGGCAGCAATCTTATCCCCCTCCTTATATATATGTGCGGCGTAAATTATTTTCCTGCCCTCTAATGCGCGAAGCAATCTGTCGCGCTCACAAAGCGAAAGGTGGGCCTCCATAATATCCTTTTCGGCAGCTGAATGCGCCTTGAGGATGCCACTTAGATGTGAGGCGAAGTTGGAGCCCGTGATACTGTTGGGATGGAGGAAGATATGATTGATTGTCCTACCGAAAAAGACCAGCCTCGGCTTTGCCAGGAGGATACGCAGCGCCCATTCCCAATCAATCCAATAATCCAGGCCTTCATCCCATCGCCCGTGCCTGCGCGCAAAAGTGGTGTCGAGCAATAGTGATTGCGTAGCAAAATTATTGCCCCGTATCTGGCGATGGGCACTGGCGGTGGGAGCAAAAGACTTGGCTCTGACACTGCCGCTGGGCGCAACGATATTCGTTCTTATCGCTACGGCATCAGCCTTTTCTCTCTTTGCGAGCAAAGCGGCCTCCATCACGCCCTGCAGCGACAGTTCGTCATCGGAATCAAAAAAATAGATGTATGCCCCCCGAGCCAAATCCAATCCTCTATTGCGCGCAGCGGAAGCACCGCCTTTCGGTTCGCTCTCAATGCGGACAAACGGGAAATCTGCGTCTCCCGTGTGGGCATCGGCAAAGGATTTCACCAGTCTTATAGCCTCGGCCCCACTATTGTTGTCGATAAAAAGGAGTTCGATGTCCCAACGGTGGAGATAATCGTCTCCCTTAAGGTCGGATTCCATACTGCCCAGCAATCGCTCTAACAACTCGGGGCGGTCTCTAAACGGTATGACAACAGAAAGCAGCGCCATATCTACGGGATTTTATTTTGTAAGGGAAAATTTTATTCTGAAAGGAACGAAACGTGTGTTTGGAGGGTAAGTCTATTGAGGGAGAGGGGTAAATATCTAACAGAAAAGGAGTATGCCAGCTTATCATTCGCTCTCCAACCGCCGCAGGACGTCCACCTTCCCCACATCCACCAATTTCAGATTCTTATCCTCCAATCCGCGGATATTTAGATTGGCACAGGATTTGATATAGAAGTCCATAATCGGAAACTTGTCGGGCCAATCCGCCATGGCGTCCACCAATGACCGGTTCACCACGTGGATGCCCGAAAAGGCAAGGCGGCGACAATGAGTTAGTTCACTCTTATCAAAGGGCGAGCGCACCTCGCCCGTCTTAATGTTTTCCCAACCCATCATGCGCATATCGCTATCAAACAAGAGGTAGCGACTTGTCTGTCGCTCACTTACCAAAAGCAGGGCATCTGCGCCACCTATGGACGAATAAAGGCGACCCAACTGCGCATTGCTCAAAATATCCACATTGTGCAGGAGGACAGGAGCGCCATCGTGGGCGAACAAGAGCGGGGCGGCTTTCTTCAATCCCCCTCCCGTGTCTAAAAGGGCATCACTCTCGTCACTTATCTGTATGCTTAGACCGGCACTGCGGGCGAAAGCAACAAAATCGGGCGACTGCAGGTAGTCTATTATCTGTCCGGCAAAATGATGGACATTCACCGTGATATAAAGAAAGCCCTCACCTACCAGCCGCTCCACCACGTGCCTTAACAGCGGTTTACCCTTCAAGCAAACCAGCGCCTTGGGCCTATCGGCGGTAAGCGGGCCGAGCCTTGTGCCTAATCCGGCAGCAAAAATCATTGCTTTCTTCATCATAATCATTTTCTTAATCTACCTATCATAATATACTTGCGCGCAATAGATTACAATCATTGCCATAAAACATCACTCTCCCGGCATCATCACCACGGCACTGCGATGGATGCCGTCCACCATCATCGTAAGGGGCTCTTCAAAGTGTACATGGCGGATATACTTCGATTCATAGGCGGCGGGCATGGAATTAAGAAAATCCTCGCGGAAGAGGCCATCGCCGCGGAAGGGGGAAAGGGTGAGGTAGCTCACTCCGAGCGAAGTCAAATTCTGAAAGAAATGAGTGCCCTGCGAAGGATCTACGCGATAGGTGCTTAATCCCAATTCCACTATGGCTTTGGCCGCAGTGATGTCCGCCCATTTCACGGGCACTCCCAGCCACGCATCACTGCTGCCCCAGCGCCCCGGGCCGATAAAGATGCAGTGCCTTTCCTGTGCCACGAGTTTGGCGTTCACCTCACTGACTTGTTGAGCAATAGCGGGGTTGTTGGAAGCGCTATATCCCTCTGTTTTCACATAGACTATGTCTTGAATATCGCGGCAAACGTCATGACCTATCGCGTTTTGGGAACGAAGGAGGCAGGCGTCATCGGGAATGGCGAGAAGGTCGGTATCAATGCTCAGGCGGTTGTCCACCATCGGGCGAATCTGGAGCAAATAAAATTCGCCAGTGCGGTCGGCGTGGAGATTTACGGCAAACTCAATCTCCACCGGCCTGCGCATCTCGCTCTGCCCGTATTCCAAGACTTTCCTAAGGATTTCCGGCAGCGGAAATACGCCGTTCTGGAGGACACCGGCGAAAGAAACAATCTTGCGGTTGCGCCCCTCGTAATAGCCATCATAGATTTGCTGGTCCTCGGGGATAAAAGTGGAACAGACATAGCGCAAAGTGTCGTCCGGCTCGGCTTCACGAATTGGGCGGCGCAGGAGATTGAATCCGTCATCGGTGAGAAATTGCAATTCCTTGCGCGAAAGGTCCAGCGAAAGGAATGCCGTCTGCGTATCGCGCAAAGCCAATTCCGTCTCACTCATCTGCAGAACGTGCGCGGGGTGGTAAGGGCAAACCCTAAGGGCCGTGCCGCCGTCCACTATGTATTTGCCCAAACCAAAAGCGAGCGAAACTGTGCCCTCATCGGCCTTTTCCTCTCCTATAGGATAATAATTGATACTGCGTGCCACTCCACTGATGACGGGATAGAAAGTATTGCCGTGGGTCTCGCCCACCACGGCCTGAAGAATGACAGCCATTTTCTCCTGGTCCAACACATTCTCCGTGGCACGCATATAATCTCTGGACGCGCGGAAGAACACCGAGGCGTAGACCGATTTAATGGCGTCGGTCAGCATACGCAGGCGCTTGACAGGGTCATCACAAGTGGGAATCATGTAGGTGGAATAAACGCCGGCGAACGGTTGATAGTGCGCGTCCTCCAAAAGCGAGGAAGAACGCACGGCAATCGGTTCGTCCACCACCTCCAGAAAAGCCTGAAGGTCGCCGCGAAGGTTTTGAGGCAAAAGGGCGGAGACAAAGAGGTCCAGAATCTGCTGGTCGGAGAGGGAATCCCAATCGGCGGCCTCATAAAGGCCGTTGCGATCCATGAAATCATCAAAGACGTCCGTACATAATACCACTGTGCGCGGAATCATCACCGGTCTAAGCTCATTAAGATCGGGGTGTTTCTGAATAATATGGTCTAAAAAGGCCAATCCCCTACCCTTTCCGCCCAAAGAGCCCTCGCCAATGCGTGCAAAATTGCTATAACGGTCAAAGCGCTCGCGTTGAAAGACTGCCACCACACCCTTATTCTTCATTCGGCGGTAAGCCACTATAGCATCAAAGATTATCTGGCGATGAGTGTCAATGTCCTCGGGCTTTTCCAGATGCATAGACTTCACGAAATCCGACAGCCCAAACAACGCCCTCGAGCTAAGCCAACGACTGATATTGTTACGCTGAATATGCCAAAGCAGAGAGTCGCGCGGGACGGTGAGAATATGGTTTTGAAGGTCGTGAAGGTTGCTCACCCTCACCACTTCCGCGCCCGTCTTGGGGTTACGAAAGACAAAATCGCCGAAACCAAGATACATCCTCATCACATCGCGCAGATCCTGCTCCATCTGTTTGGAGTTTTTGTCGATAAAATGATAACCTTGAGCCCAAGCCTTTTCGCGGTTGGCGGTTTCGGAGCTATCCAGGATAAGCGGAATGTAAGGATCTCTCTCTCTGATGGCGCGAAAGAGCTTAAAGCCCGCCTGCTCGTCTTTTTCATCATCAGTGGGGTTGGCTCCGCCGAAAGTATGCATAGGAAACTTGCAATCGCTAATCACGCCGAGGGCGTTATTCGAAAATTTGGAATAAATAGCCCACGCCTCCTCGTAATTACGCGCCAACACAATTTTAGGACGCCCGCGCATCCGCAGCTTTTCCAGCGAAGTATTGAGCGCCTCTGTAGCAAACTCCAGACTTTGAAACAGCACAAACTTATAAAGCGACGGCAGCATGGAAGAATAAAAGCGTATCTGATCCTCCACCAGCAGAATCATCTGTACTCCCCTCTCAATATCCGCCTCCATATTCATGCGGTCTTCGATAAGTTTGATAATGGTGAGCAGAAGGTCGGTATTACCCAGCCAACAAAAGATATAATCAAACATCCCCACATCGATATTTCGCATTCGGGCGGTGATACCGTGGGAGAAAGGCGTAAGCACCACCATCGGCACCTGCGGGTAGTGGGTTTTAATCTCGGAAGCAGTGGAAAAGACGTCATCAGGCTCTCCCTCGGCGCGAGAGGGCATACAAATCACCAAATCGGTGGAATTATTGCGAAGATAATGCTCGGCTTCCTGCTGAGTGCTGACCTGAACAAACCGTGGAGCATTAGACAACCCCAACCTGGCGTATTCCTCAAACACTTTTTCGTCTACGCGCCCGTCGTCTTCCAGCATAAAAGCATCGTAGGGATTGGCCACAATCAGCACATTACTGATTCGGCGCTGCATAAGTTCGGTAAAGGGGGTGTCTCTTAATTGCATGGTTTAGGAAAAATAATTTGGTTTGTTGGCGCGAGCCTCATTTATGGGCGTGAGCGGTCGAGCCTCCTTATTAAGGTATTGAGCCACCATTGCCTGTTGTTCTTGCTTTAATTCTGCAGCAAAATCTTCGGCTGTGGCGGGATTAAGGGCGCGAGCGGCAAGGATGGAATTCTGAGAAGCATCTTTCACCCACATCACTGGTCCTTTATACAGCGGCGCAATCTTGAGCGCAGTGTGAAGAGCCGAGGTAGTGGCCCCGCCAATCATCAATGGCACGTTGATACCAGCTTCCGCAAGGGCCGCAGCCGTATGACACATCTCATCGAGGCTGGGAGTAATCAATCCGCTCAATCCAATGATGTCTACTTTTTCTTTTAGAGCCGTTTCCACTATTTTTTGGGCGGGACACATCACGCCGAGGTCGATAATATGATAATTATTGCAGGCCATCACCACGGAGACGATGTTTTTTCCGATGTCGTGGACATCGCCTTTGACAGTGGCCAGCAGCACCGTGCCGGCAGAAGCCGTCTGCGTGTCCTTTTCCTCCTCTATATATGGCTGAAGCCAACTGACGGCCTCTTTCATAGTGCGTGCCGTCTTCACCACCTGCGGAAGGAACATACGTCCGTCGGCAAAGCGGCGCCCCACCTCGCTCATACCGTCCATCAGTGGCCCCTCAATAATATTCACGGCGCGCCCGTATTTCCGGATAGCCTCCTTGAGGTCGGCATCCAGCGTAGAGGTGTCGCCTTTGATTAGAGAGCGCGCCAATCGTTCCTCCACTGTGAGGTTTTCGGCCTTATGCGCGTTGTCTTCTTTCTGTTCCTCACCTTTTTTTGCCATCAGCGAGGGCGCGAAATCGATTAGTCGCTGGGGAGCCGCGGGGTCTCTATATAATATCACATCTTCCAAGAGGGTTCTCAAATCCTCCGGAATATCACTATACATCAGTGAGGCAGAGGGATTGACAATGCCCATATCCATGCCCGCCTGAATAGCGTGGTAGAGGAACACAGCGTGCATAGCCTCGCGCAGGTAGTTATTGCCACGGAAAGCAAACGAGAGATTGCTCACACCTCCACTGACATGAGCGCCCTTAAGATTTTGGCGAATCCAACGAGTGGCGCGAATAAAATCCAGTGCATAACGGTCGTGCTCGGGCATGCCGGTAGCGATGGATAGTACGTTGGGATCAAAGATTATATCCTGCGGAGCAAAGTTCACCTTTTCTGTAAGGAGCTTATAAGCCCGCTGGCACACCTCAATTTTTCTTTCGTAAGTGGCGGCTTGGCCCTCTTCATCGAAAGCCATCACAATTACGGCGGCGCCGAGGCGGTGAATCTTGCGCGCGCGCTCCAGAAATTTCTCCTCGCCCTCTTTTAGCGAGATAGAATTCACCACACTCTTGCCCTGAATACATTTCAAGCTCTTTTCTATGACATCAAATCTGGACGAATCTATCATCAGCGGCACGCGCGCGATGTCGGGGTCGGACAGAAGCAGGTTTATAAAGGTAACCATCTCCGTTGGAGTGTCTAAAAGACCATCGTCCATGTTAATATCCAGCACAAGAGCACCGTCTTCCACCTGTTTGCGGGCAATAGAGAGGGCCTCATCGTAGAGGTGATTACTGATGAGGCGGAGGAATTTTCGGCTACCGGCCACATTGCATCGCTCCCCCACATTAATAAAGTTCACCTCCGGCGTGCCCTCCAGCAGCTCCAATCCCGACAGTTGAAGCCACGGCGAACGCTTTACGGGCTTGTGGATTGGTTTAGGGTTTCCCTGTTCGTCCACTATTAGCGCGGGATAACGGGCAATAAATTCATCGGTAGTGCCGCAACACCCGCCAATAACATTCACGATATTCTCGTCCACAAAGGCGCGCATCTGCTGGGCCATCTGTTCGGGCGTAACATCATAATTACCCATGGCGTTAGGCAAACCGGCGTTGGGGTGGACGGTGATATAATAGGGAGCTTTTGCAGCCAGTTCCTCAAGAAACGGTTTGATCTCCTTTGGGCCAAAAGAACAGTTGAGGCCTACGGAAAAGATATTGGCGTGGCCCACGGAAGCCAAGAAAGCATCTAATTTCTGACCGCTCAGTGTGCGCCCGCCCTTGTCGCTAACGGTAACAGACAGCATCAGCGGCACGTGGATATTGAGATTATCCATCATATCCTGGGCAGCATAGATGGCAGCCTTGCAATTGAGCGTGTCAAAGATGGTCTCAATCAGAAGGCCGTCCACACCGGCTTTCAATAGTGCCTCAATCTGCTCACTATAAGCGTCTACCAGTTCATCGAACGTGATTTCGCGCAGGGCGGGATTATTGACATCCGGCGACATGGAGGCAGTCTTGTTTGTAGGCCCGATAGTGGCCACCACAAAGCGCGGCTGAGATGGGGTGAGCGCCGTAAATTCATCGGCGGCTTTGCGAGCCAGCCCCACGGCGGCGGTATTAATCTCTTTCACAAGGTGCTCGCAATGGTAATCGGCCATAGAGACGCGCTGCGAGGAGAAAGTATTGGCTGTGATGATGTCGGCCCCTGCCTTTAGATAGCGGCGATGAATGTCGGAGATTACAGAGGGCTTGGTGAGGCACAGAAGGTCGTTATTACCTTTCATTTGGAAATCAATATCACTAAACAGCGAACCGCGGAAATCCGCTTCAGAAAGGTGATAACTCTGAATCATAGTACCCATCGCTCCATCAAGGATAAGGATACGGCGGGTAATAGCTTGGGATAAAGTCATTAAGAAATTAATATTGTGTGGTGCGATTTTCTTTTGGGGGTGAGGATTAAAGGCCTTGAGGTGGCAGATAAGGATGGCGTGGCATCACCAAAAGGTGGCGTGGTGTCCTTTATAGATTGTGATTTTTCTTTACGCGATCCATCTCTCGGCGCGCGTCATTTTCGCGCATGGTGGCGCGTTTGTCATACATTTTCTTACCACGGCAGAGGGCAATCTCCATCTTGGCCCTACCGTTTTCATCTATATACAGACGCAAGGGAATGAGCGTAACACCGGCAATTTTCAGTTGCTGGTCTATGCGGCGTATTTCGCGGCGAGTGAGCAGGAGCTTGCGGTCGCGGCGGGTGGGGTGGTTGCTGAACGAACCAAACATATATTCAGCCACATACATATTCTTCACCCACACTTCCCCCGCGTGGATATAGGCATAGGTGTCCTGCAACGAAGCCCTGCCCATGCGGATGGATTTTATCTCGGTGCCCGTAAGCACAATACCGGCCGTAAAGCGTTGAGTAATGAAGTAATCAAACTCGGCTTTACGGTTTTTAATGTTTACGTTCGTGTTTATCTTTGTTTTTTTGTCGCTCATACTATTTTGATTGTTTGTAAGCGCGGATTACGAGGGTCGTTACAGAAGGCTCAAAGTCGATGAACGCATCGTCAAACTCATCCCACTCCTCCGCCTGTTCGTATAGCGCCATAAACGAGTCTTCGTCCTCGGTGGGCGCCTCCAAAAAGCCGCGTGTTTGGTCATATAGTTTGCGGGCTTTATAGAGCCATTTGGAAAACTCCTTCAGCGAGACATCGCCAATACAGGCTTCATTCGGCAGCAAACGCTCGCCCCACTCTCTGATGGCGCGGGCAAAGGGATTGAGGAAGATGAAAGGTCCGTATCCGTTCTGAATCAACTGTACAAATCCGCCTTCCATTAGTTCGCTACGCAGAATTTGGTAGGCCAACAGCGTTATTTCATCAGCATTAAGCATCGGCATCGTCTCTGCAGTGAGATTACCGTCTATTTTTGCCCACAATGGAGAGGTGAGAACCTTCAGCTCACTGTTTGTTTCTCGGGGTATCATATTGTCTTGCTCATCAGAAAAATTGTCTTTCGCGTCAGAAACTAAACCTTTCGCGTCAGAAACTAA
>CAZQVW010000079.1:0-10618 GCA_964596865.1 uncultured Bacteroidaceae bacterium | reverse complement strand
GCCTTAATGATGCGGTATGATTACCTACGCCAAACTTTTCTCCATCTCCGGCGCGAAAATGCCCACTTAATTTCACTTCCAATCGTTTTGACTATCGTTCACAGTGCTGTAACAATAACTAAACAGTACTGTAACAATAACTAAACAGCACTGTTTAGTTATTGTTACAGCACTGTGAACGCAAACTATCGCGGGATTTTTCCGGATTAGCACGGGATTTTTCGATTTTTGCAGGGGAATAATTTGATTTTGCGGGGCATTAATTAAGTTTTGCAGGACAATAATTAGGTATAGTAGGGCATTTCCTGAATCTTGCAGGGGAAAGAAACAAAAGAAAGGCCCCACCAGCATTTGCTGATGAGGCCTTCGTCAGACATGAACCACATTTATAATATCTGGCTCATTAAAGAATCCTATTACTTCAATTCTATGTGTTATTATTGCGTTAAGGAGTTCTTTCTTTTCAATTTAGGGAGTTCGCTTCTCTCCAAAAATTATTTCTGGAGGAGCTGAAGCAGGCGGTTTACAAAGGCTTTGGAAGAAGCACCACCAATCTGGCTGTAGATAGCAGCCACATCAGCAGAGTTTACTTGGCCATCACCATTGACATCGGCGCTCTCGGCGGCGATACCGCTTTGCTCACTCTGTGCGATATAGGAATAGATGGCAGCCACGTCTGCGGAATTTACCTGGCCATCGCCATTCACATCGCCCTTCTGGGTGGTAGGCCAAGCCAGGCCCTCGATGGTAAGTGTGAGGGCAGTAGTTTGGTCTGTTACCTCGCCGGTATAGAGGGAGGCATCAATCACACCGGTGTTGGCGCCTACGCCTACGGTAGAAGTGGCGGTAACGAACTTAGAACCGTTGGAGAAGGCTGTGCCGGCGGCGCAAGTTTCGCCCTGCAGCATGCCATGAATACCGTTGCCGTTGATAGCGCGGTCTGTAACGGCGGTGGGGAACGGAAGAATCAGCTCGTTAGCCTCGCTCTGGTCCTCCGGATTGCCACAGATGATGATAGCGCTCTGTCCGGCAGGCACATAATCCATTTCATAGAGCTCCACGGTGGTGGTGCTGTCCTCGTTCTGCGTCATCTTGCGGATACCATAGATATGGGTATCGTCGTTATAGTCTGCGATAGTGGAGGCATCAATATCAAACGGCATAGCGATTACATCAATCAGGTTCTTGGCAAAGATGCTGACGGTAACCATATCCGTCTCGTTGGGATCAACGGCTCTGAAGCTCCAAGCGCCATCGCCAAAGACGTCTGCTTCTCCTGCCACGATGTGCTGACCGGTGAGGCAAGCCACAAGAGCGAGGTCATTATTGACACCACCTGCGGGCTTCAGGGCAAAGGAGGCATTACCCACGAGTTCTATGCTATAATTCACCGGTGTGCGACTGGTGAAGACGGAGGCGCCGTCCTTTGTGGCGTCGCCAAGATAAAGACCGGTGCCAAGACACTGGAGATAGTAGCTACCATCGCTCCCGCCCTTGACAAGGCGCCACATTGCCCTTGGGTTATAGATATAGTTTGCGTTGCCTTCTTCGTCCAGCAGGCCATAACGGATGTTGTTGTCCTGATTGGGGCCTTCAGCATAGAGGGCTGTATTCTTTACAGGCAGAGGATTGGACTCCGAACCGTTATTATAATGTGTCTCGGTGTTGGAAGCGGAAGTAATGAAGTACCAAGTATTCAGTTCGGGCATCTTCACCGTAGCGAGGAAGGTCTGCTTGGCTGTGGTGAGCTTCTGGAGGGCTGCATCCACCTCACTCTTCACCAAAGGAGTGGTAAAGCTGGCGCCTTTAGCCTCATTAACGGAAGCCTGCAGGGCATCGATGGCAGCCTGAGTGGAATTACCAATTCCATCGCCCACAGGCGTGGTGGTAACGTAGTTCTGAAGCTGAGCGATGAGCTTCACCACGTCGGTGGTGTCGGCATAGAGGGCCTTAACAGCGTTGATAGCGTTTTGGAGGGAGTCTATATCGGCCTGCGTGGTGAGAGATTGGTCGTATTTCAGGGCAGCGGCGGAAGCCAAGCGGATCATAATGTCGGCGGGCTCCTTCAATCCGGCGGTATAGCAGTATTGCGAGTTGGTCTGATCCAGCACAACGGGATAAACCTGCAGTTCGCTCAAGGAGAAGTAGGGATATTGAGCTCCGCCGTTCATACGGTCGGCAGCAGTGTGGATCACGTCCATACGGATGTACTTATAATTCGTGCCAAGGGAGATAGTGGGAGTGGTAACCCAGTTCTTGTGGTCGGCGGCGGAGCCCCACTGACTGGCGAGATTGAGCTGAGTGATGAAAGTCCAGACAGCGGCGGAATCGGCACTGTTGCTGGCGTAGATATTCACCACAGTAGGACGGTCTTGGTCGCCCCAACCATCAGTGCGCTGGCACATACGGATTTCAAAACCGTTGGTGGGAGTGGCAGAGAAGTCAAACTGGAGATTATGAGGCGCAGTGAGCGGGTCGGTCTCGGCGTGCCAAGTGGAATGGAAGATAGTGGAGAGGTCGTTGTCTATCAAAGCGGCATAAGTGCCCTGACTGGGGTCTTTTGCGTTGGAAGAAACTTGGCGACCTTCGTCAGCATCGGTGGCATTGGTGATAAGTCCAACGGTATCTACGGTGAAGACAGTGATGCCGTTCCAAAGAGCGTTAGCTTCGGCGGCCAGAGTTTGCAATTCCTTGTCGCGAGCTTTCTGTTCCTTGATAGCGGGCAGCTGGCTAACGATGGAATCTTCCACGGCGCGGATATACCACGCGGAATTGGTGTTGACGCCGTTGCTATTATACGTTACCAAGTCGCCGGCGTTGCCGGAACCGCCGCTGTGTCCCTCGGGATGATAGGAAATCGGGCAGAAGGTGTTGGAGATAAACCATTGCAACTGACCGATAGACTTAATAATCTGGTCGTTGCCGGGGGCAGCGGAGAAAAGAACCTTTTGGCTTCCGGCGTTGGCCTCCGAACCATTCACATAGCGGCCGTTATCATAGTTTTGGATAGTGAAATGACCGTTAGACAGCGGTGTAACCTTAAATATCATCGAGGGATCTTTGGGATCGAGCGTGCCCCAGCCCACTTGAGTCAGAGAATTGGCTTTCCAAGCCTTTTCCACTTTCTGCCTATTGTAAAATTCGGGATAGGCGCTCACAAAATAATAGTATCCCTCCACGATGGGGTTGTAACTCTTCTCCACAGCTTCCCTTGCATTGCGGATAGCATTCATAGCGTTGTCGTAAACGGAATCGGGCTGGTCGGGGTCAAGGGAGATGAGCAGACCATCCTCAAGAGCCTTGTTGTAGGCATCCACCAAATCCTTAGGATATTGTCCGGGCTTGTCGCCACCTTCGAATTCTACGCCGGATTCAGAAATTTCGTTGATGAGATCCAGCAAATCGGCCTGGTGGTTTATCTCATTGTGCACATAATAGACATTCCACGCGTTGGTGTCGTGGTATCCCCACCACCAAACATTAGACATGCCCCAATAACCACAGTTGCACAAGAAGTTCCAATTGCCGTTATCGCTCATAAAACAGAAAACCACCGAGTTTTCGTCCCAAATGGGGCCGTACTGCTCATTTACTTCGGACGAGTCGGCAGCGGAATGCAGAGAAAACGGGATAGCGTTCTCAATATTGTCATACATTCCCAGTGAGCCAACACCATTGGCAGAGGGGCTAACGGTGGAGGAGCCAAAGAACTTGTTATCCGAGCAGTTTTGCAGATAGAAAGTCTGAAGGCCGCGAACGTCCTTGGGACCTTCAACGAGCACCCAACTGGTGCGCACGCTATAAGGCGTAACATTTTGCAGCGCACCGGTCTCGGCCACCTCACCGAGGTAGTAATCGGAATTTGAGGCGGGTGTGCCGCACTCCAGAGCGATGGTGTCGCCCGCTTTCAAGTCTTTCGCAGCCACACGGTCGCCGCGAAAATAGCGTGCACCGGCGCTGTTCCACATAGCCGAGCCCAATAGGGCCACAACCATAAAGAGTAGAAATTTCTTCATAGATTATTGTTTGTTAGAGTTAGTAATATTTGCGTCTCATTTCGTTTAGATTTCTGCGAAAGGTTTCCGCGGTATCGCCAGATATTCACTTTGTGCAATGAATATGCACACAAGATAGGTTATTTGCCCACAAAATTATAGATAAATTTTCACCCCCCCCCGTAAAATTTGGGATAAAAAAACACTTTTATCGCGCCTTTTATGTCTTTTTAACGCTACACCTGCACTTTTAGGCCGTTTTGCCAAAAAGCCCTGCAAGAAAGACCGAATATTAATACCTAAAAAACGATGTAATCCAGCACGCAGAACAGGAAGTTGGGGCGGAGCTCATACCCGCCCGCAGATTGTCAATACAAATAATGGTGTAATTACAGAATGTTGCCGCGTTATTTAGCGGGCGGGGTATAAAGCACCCCAAAATTTTCGTTCCCCGGATTTTTAGGACAACGCAAAACCCATCCCTATCGATTTAATCAACACATTGCGGCACAAACAGTCATTCTTCGCAGCCTTATTTTAATTGTCATGGCGCAGAATGCGAGCATTAAGGGCATCTGTTAGTGCGCGGTCAATGAATGCGCGGTCATTGGGGAGCCAGCGCACGGAGGAAAGCTCTTGCGGCGACAGCCAGCGCGCATCTTCGGCTTCAATCAACTCTAATGAACCGCTCACGACCTCGCACAAATAGAAGTATAAGCGCAAGGCAGGGGACGTTTTCTGTTTAGATGTACGATTTTCTTGCGTAATGGCGGAGGCGGTTTGCGCAACAAGGAGATTACCTTGCGCTGGGGTTGAGGACAGTTGCTCAACCGCCACATTTTCTTGTGCGGGGGCGGGCGGCGCGTCCACTGTGGCAAGGAGGCGGCCCACGCGAATGTCGGTATTCAGTTCTTCGCGGATTTCGCGGCGCAGTGCCTGTTCGCGACTCTCACCGGCTTCCACCTTTCCCCCAGGAAATTCCCACCAATCCTTCCATTGTCCGTAGCCCCGCTGCGTAGCAAACACGCGGCCATCCTTGATGATTACGGCGGCCACCACCTCAATCACGTTATCTTCGCTGTTCATTCTATCTATCATCATTGGTTGTCATAATATTGCGAACGCAAAAGTAAACAAACTTTCCCGAAAACGGAAAGTCGCGATGATGCAAAAAAGAAGTACGTCTTACCGAAGCCCAAACCCCTTCTGCGCGAAATAAAACCCCATTTGCCGAAAACAAGTCCACTTTTTTCGAAAACAAAACACCGTTTGACGAAAACAAAACACCGTTTGACGAAAACAAAACACCATTTGCGACCAACGTTTCAAAGGGAGCGTTGCTAAACTCCCAAGGGAACGCTGTTCGACTCCCTTCGGTGCGTTGCTGCGCTCCCTTCGGTGCGTTAGAAAATTCCGGTGAAATATTAGTCCGGACACGGGGAGTTTTTGTTAATCGTGGTGATTATTCTCCTATAGAGGCGCAAAACCCCGCCCCTACAGCCTAAAACAATAGGGCACACCAGCAAAAAATCGACAAATAAGGCAGTTTGCGAGCCATAAATTCGACATTTAAGGCAGTTTGAAGGGCAAAAAACCGACAAATAAGGCAGTTTGCAGACCGAAAATTCTACATTTAAGGCAGTTTGTCGTAACTTTGCCGCACGTAAATGCGTGATATTATGGATACAATCAGACTAATCACCGTTTTGGCAGACCAAAAGGAGGAAATCAGCAATAATTCTTTAGATAACCTGTGCGACAGGATGGAAGAAAGCCAGTTGTCTTTGTCCAGTATGCTGGCGCAAATAGTTATCGGTGTGAGGCGCAGCGGCAAATCCACACTTTGCGAAAAGGTGTTGCGGCAAAACGGCGTGGATTTCGCATACGTGAATTTTGACGACGACCGCCTGCAGGACTTCCGCACAGAGGATTTCGACAACCTGCTGGACGCCTTGTATCAAATCTACGGCGATTTTAATTACCTGTTTTTAGACGAGATACAAAACATCCCCGATTGGCAATTGTTCGTAAATCGCCTGCTGCGGCGCAAGATACACCTATTCATAACCGGTTCAAACTCCAAACTGCTCAGTAGCGAACTCACCACCCACCTCACCGGTCGGCACAACCGTGTGCAGTTGTATCCCTTTTCCTATAGGGAATACGCGCAGATGAAGGGCGTGGAGCTCCGTTCGCCGTCCACCAAAGCGCGTGCCCTTCGCAAACGCGCCCTTAACGCATATCTGATGGACGGCGGTTTCCCCGAGCTGCTGAACGAGGCAAACAAAAGGGGCTACATCGAGCAACTGCTGGATTCTATCATCAAAAACGACATCGCCCATAGATTTAAGATACGCCATATCGAGGTGCTACGGCGATTGGCCGCTTATCTGTCGGATAATTTCTGCCAAGAAGTGGGTATTCTCGATTTGGCAAAAATGTTCGGCGTCTCCCGCCACACTATCGAGAACTATTATTCCTACCTCAAGGAGGCCTTCCTCTTACTGGGCATCCACAAATTCTCATATAAGAGTCAGGAGCGCATCCGAAACGAGAAAGCCTATGTGGTGGACGTGGCCTTTGCCTCGCAAAGAGACAACACGTTCTCGCCCCAGAGCATAGGGTGGCGGTTGGAAAATATAGTGTACATCGAATTGCTGCGGCGCCTGCGGCCCACCTACACCGACATCTTTTATTATAGGGAAAGACAGTGGGAGGTGGATTTTGTGATAGCCAAAAACGGGCAGGTGAATCAGTTGATACAGGTCTCGTATGACATAAGTCAGGAAAAGACACGCATCCGCGAGATAAACGCCCTAATAAAAGGGGCACAGAAATTGGGCTGCCAAGACCTTGTCCTCCTAAACATGGACGAACAGGCCAATATCACCACCAAAGGGCACACTGTTCGCCTAATCCCCGTGGCAGAATGGCTTGCGGGAAACGCAGAATAAGACTTTTGGGCCACAACTCATGGCGGTAATGACCAACAGACGGGCGTTACCGCCCTTTTTTGTGCAATAATGTACGCTGCATTTAGCAAAAGGCATTGCCACGGGTAGCAAAAGTCAAGAAAAAGCAAGAGAAATACATTAAAACTGCTACCATTTTCGTAATTTTGCTTGCAAAATGAAAACAAAACCGCCGTTTAGCAAACAAAATGACAGTAAGGCGGTTCTTCTACACTACAAAAAACATTACTACGACTATGAGCAACGGACTTTATCGTAAGGAATACGAGCACGATGCGTGCGGCGTGGGCATGGTGGTGAATATCCACGGCAATAAGAGCCACGAACTGGTGGACAACGCCCTCAAGGTATTGGAAAACCTGCGCCACCGCGGAGCAGAGGGCGCCGACGGCAAAAGCGGCGACGGTGCGGGCATCCTGCTCCAGATTCCCCACGAATTTATTCTTTTGCAAGGCATCCCCGTGCCCGAGAAAGGCAAATACGGCACGGGCCTCGTCTTCCTGCCAAAGGACACCGACAGTCAGCAGCAGATTCTCTCCATCATGATAGAGGAGATAGAAAGAGAGGGACTGAGCCTTAGTCATCTAAGAAGCGTGCCCACCAATCCCGATTGCTTGGGCGAGGCCGCGCTCATTAGCGAACCGGACATCAAGCAGGTCTTCATTACGGGCGTGAGCGATGATAAGGTGCCGCAATTCGAGCGTACCTTATATATAATAAGGAAAAAGATAGAAAACCGCGTGGCCCACTTGAGGCAGGCCAACCCCGACGCAAGGGTAAAGGATTTCTACATCTGTTCGCTCTCCAGCAAAAACATTATATACAAGGGAATGCTCTCCAGCCTGCAGCTTAGGCAATACTATCCCGACCTCACCAACAATTATTTCACCTCCGGCTTGGCCATAGTGCACAGCCGCTTTTCCACCAACACGTTCCCCACGTGGAGCTTGGCGCAACCCTTCCGCATGCTGGCCCATAACGGCGAAATCAACACCATCCGCGGCAATAGGGGGTGGCTAAAGGCGCGCGAATCCGTGCTCTCCTCCGAGGCGCTGGGCGATATTCGCGAGATTACGCCTATCCTCCAGCCAGGGATGAGCGATTCGGCCAGTCTGGACAACGTGTTTGAGTTTCTGGTGCAAAGCGGTCTGTCTCTGCCCCACGCCATGTCGATTCTTATCCCCGAGAGCTTCAACGACAAAAACCCAATCCCCGAAGACCTCAAGGCCTTCTTTGAATACCACTCCATATTGATGGAACCGTGGGACGGCCCCGCCGCCCTGCTCTTCTCCGACGGGCGCTACGCCGGCGGTATGCTGGATCGCAACGGCCTCCGCCCCGCCCGCTACACCATCACCAAAAACGATACCATCGTGGTGGCCTCGGAGGTGGGCGTGATGGACTTTAATCCCGCCGACATCACCGCCAAAGGCCGCCTTCAGCCCGGCAAGATCTTGCTCATCGACACTCAGGAGGGACGCATCTATTATGACGGCGAAATAAAAGACCACCTCGCCCACGAACACCCCTACCGCGAGTGGCTCAACACCAATCGTATCCAATTGGAAAAAATCCACAGCGGGCGCAAGGTGAGCAACGCCGTGGAAAACCTCACAGCCAAGGAGGTGGAGTTCGGCTTCGGGCGCGAAGACATCGAAGACACCATCATCCCGATGGCGGTGAAGGGTCAAGAGCCCACTGCCTCCATGGGCAACGACACGCCGCTGGCCGTGCTCAGCAATAAGCCGCAGATTTTCTTTAATTATTTCCGCCAGCAGTTTGCGCAGGTAACCAATCCCGCCATCGATTCCATTCGCGAAAACCTCGTGATGAGCCTTACCGAATATATCGGGCGCGTGGGCACGGGCATACTCAATCCAAACGAATCGAATTGCAAGATGGTGCGCCTGCCCCACCCCATTCTCACTAATAGTCAGCTCGATATTCTCCAAAATATCCGCTACAAAGGCTTTAACACCATCAAGTTGCCCATTCTCTTCGATGCGGCCAAAGGCGAGGACGGACTCCACGATGCCCTCACCCGCCTATGCCACGATGCAGAGAAGAGCGTGGACGAAGGCTACAACTATATCATCCTCTCCGACAGGGATGTCAGCCCCACCCGCGTGGCCATCCCCTCACTATTGGCCGTGAGCGCGGTGCACCACTATCTTATCTCGGTGGGCAAGCGTGTCCAGACGGCACTAATCGTGGAAAGCGGCGAAATCCGCGAGGTGATGCACGCTGCCCTGCTCCTTGGCTACGGAGCTTCCGCCCTTTGCCCCTACATGACCTACGCCATCCTCGATGATTTGGTGAAGCGCCACAAAATTCAGGAAGACTACTCCACCGCCGAGGCCAATTATATCCAAGCGGTGAAGAAAGGATTGTTTAAGATTATGGCCAAGATGGGCATTTCCACTATTCGCAGCTATCGCGGGGCAAAAATCTTCGAGGCCGTGGGATTGTCAGCCTCTTTGATGAAGACCTATTTCGGCACCGACAATAGTAGTATCGGCGGCGTTGGCCTAAAGACCATTGCCCACGATGCCATCGCGCTCCACGACGCGGCCTTCCAAATAGAAAAGGAGAACAAGCTCAATAATTTCGAAACCAAACCGCTAAAAAACTTGGGGCAATTCCATTGGCGCAAGGACGGCATCAGCCACGCGTGGAATCCCGAAACTATCGCCGCCCTACAATTGGCCGTGCGCCGCAATGACTACAGTTTGTTTAAGAAATACACCCATTTGGCCGACGAAAAGGAGGAGCCCATCTTTATTCGCGACTTCTTCGACTTCAAAAAGAACCCCATCAGCATAGATGAGGTGGAACCGGTGGAGGAGATTGTGAAGCATTTTGTAACGGGTGCGATGTCTTTCGGCGCGCTCAGCAAA
Source organism: uncultured Bacteroidaceae bacterium (assembly GCA_964596865.1). Classification (GTDB taxonomy): domain Bacteria; phylum Bacteroidota; class Bacteroidia; order Bacteroidales; family Bacteroidaceae; genus UBA6382. The sequence goes on along the minus strand of CAZQVW010000079.1, from coordinate 754 downwards.
GAGGCGCACGAGGCGCTGGCACTGGCCATGAATAAGCTCAACACCCGCTCCAATACCGGCGAAGGCGGCGAAGACGAAGACCGCTTCCACACCCGCTTGGACGGTATTTCCCTCTCCTCCAAGACCAAGCAGGTGGCCAGCGGGCGCTTTGGCGTAACAGCCGAGTATTTGGTGAATGCCGAAGAGATACAAATCAAGGTGGCGCAGGGCGCAAAGCCCGGTGAGGGCGGACAGTTGCCTGGATTTAAGGTAAACGAGATTGTGGCCAAGACGCGCCACTCAATCCCCGGCATCTCGCTCATCTCGCCCCCGCCCCACCACGACATCTATTCCATCGAAGACCTCAAACAGCTCATCTTCGACCTCAAGAACGTCAATCCCCGCGCGTTTATCTCCGTGAAACTGGTAGCCGAAAGCGGCGTGGGCACCATTGCCGCCGGTGTGGTGAAGGCCAAGGCCGACCTCATCGTCATCTCCGGCGCAGAGGGCGGCACGGGCGCCAGTCCTGCCTCCAGTATGCGCTTTGCGGGCATATCTCCCGAAATCGGCATCGCCGAAACGCAGCAGACGCTGGTGAAAAACGGCCTGCGTTCCTGTGTGCGCCTGCAGGTGGACGGCCAGCTAAAAACGGGGCGCGATGTAATCATGCTGGCCTTGCTGGGCGCGGAGGAGTTTGGCTTCGGCACAGCCGCGCTCATCTCCTTAGGGTGCGTGATGATGCGCAAATGTTCCCAAAACACGTGCCCGATGGGCG
>CAZQVW010000078.1:8239-10811 GCA_964596865.1 uncultured Bacteroidaceae bacterium | reverse complement strand
GGTTGCTACGGTAACAGTGAAACGCTTGTTGCCGGTGAGATTGTTGTCAAGCGCATTCTGTGCGGAGGCCATGCCTACAAATGCTGCCAGCATGACGCAAAGGGAAAGTAAAGTTTTCTTCATGATATATTAATTTATAATGTTGTTTTAATAAGTTGTGATTTTGTGTCTTTAGATTAATGATAGCGTACTTCTATTTGCGCATATCAGAGTCGGTTGCTTCCGTTTAGGAAAGCCAAACCCCCTATGAAATCCGAAGTCCGTGTGCAAATGTATTAAGTTTTTTCAAACCAAACAAATAAAAAGTGCTTTTTTTTGCTTTTAGCCCCCTAAAAAATGTCCGGGAATATAAAAATGTCCAATTTTTGGTCGCTTGTGTGTAATAAAAAATGACACTTGTTTAACGATGTGTGGGGGATTGTTAGAGTCATTCGCCTAAAATACTCTTTTGGTGTATGCAATGTCTTGATTTAGCCGGTAGGGGCGGATTAGGCATTGTGGTAAGCGATGCCGTGTTATCCGCCCTACAACCGGAACGGTTGAAATTTTTTTTTGCCGTGTCTTCGCCTTGTTGGGCGATAGGGCGGATAGCACGCTGCTTCGCGCCTACCCCGCCCCCTACCGGCTTAATCAATACGTTGCGTACGCAAAATGCGCTATCGATAATTGATTTACAGACTGTCGCCGAAATCTTCCTTGAATTTCTGGACGAGGTCTTCCTGCCAATGACCGATTTCCTTCATGCGGCCAAAGAAGAAGCGCAGCACCTGCGGCTCCATAGTCCATTGCAATCCGCCGATGAGTTCGCGATTGTCCCAAACCCACTTAACGCGGTCGGCGCAGTATTTGATTTGTGAGAGGGTGTAGACGCGGCGGGGCACTGCCAGGCGCAGGAGCTCCAGTTCGGCGTAGCGCTCGGTGCCATCGGGCTCGCGCTGTTCGGACATTGTGCCGCGCTCCATGCCGCGGATACCGCCTGCGATGTAGACAGCGGCGCCGAGGGCGGCAGCGGGATATTGGTTATGCGGCATCTGGGGCACAAACTCGGAGCAATTGAGGTGAGCGCCAAGGCCACCGGCGGGTTTTACCACGGGCACGCCATAGTCGTCCAGTTCTTTCACCAAGTATGCGATAAACTCGGGACCCTGATTGATGTATTCCATGTCAAGGCTCTCCAAAAGTCCTTGGGCTGCGGCCTCGATTGAGCGCACCTCCATACCGCCGTAGGTGAGGAAGCCTTCATACAAGGGCACGTACTCCATCATCTTGTTTGTCCACTTGGGGTCGCTGGAGATGATGAAACCGCCGCGGGAGAATCCCAGTTTGCGGGCGGAGAAATATATGATGTCGAATTTAGAGGCCAGGATATGATAGATTTCCTTGGTGCTCATGTATTTGCATTGCGGTTCGCGGGTCTTCATAAAGTAGACATTGTCTTGCAAAAGCGATGCATCGAGCACACTGACCACGCCTTTCTCGTGGCAGATGTCTGTTACGGCCAACATATTCTCTAATGACACTGGCTGTCCGCCGATGAGGTTGGTGCCGGCCTCCACGCGCACGAAAGCGATATTTTCCGGGGTCTTCTCGTCTATGGTCTTGCGCAGGTTTTCCAGATTGAAATCGCCCTTAAAGGGGTCTTGGCTGGAGGGCTCCAGGCCTTTCTTGTCTACCAGCTCAATCACCTCGCCTCCCAAGCGCGTGATGTGGGCTTTGGTGGTGGTGAAGTGGAAATTCATCAGAGTAGACATTCCGGGTTTCACAAAGCTCTCTGCCAGGATGTTTTCGGCGGCGCGGCCTTGGTGGGCTGGCAATACGTTGTCCACGCCAAAGACCTCCTTGATGGCTGCCTTGGCTCTGTTGAAGCTCTCTGATCCGGCGTAGGAGTCGTCTGCCACGGCCATGGCCGCAGTTTGCTTGTCAGACATCGCGTTTACGCCCGAGTCGGTGAGCATATCCATAAAGATATCACGATTCTGGAGGAGGAAAGTGTTGTTGCCGGCTTCCTGGATGGCCCTAAGGCGCTGCTCCACGGGCAACAGAGTAAGTTTTTGAACCACGCGCACTTTGTGCATTTCAAGAGGAACCTGGTTCTCGCTCTTATAGAATTTTACTGCCATAACAAAGGGAAAAATAATAAGTGTGTTTTCTTTCGTTTGCGGCGGCTAAATTAATTCAATTTTCCCATATAACATTATTTTTGCCTGTAGAAACTTGCTTTTTGCCCTAATATAGCGCCAAATTGTGGAAATTTGTATCCTGTATGCCCGCGAAATGCCAAAAAATGCCTGTTTCGATAGGGCGTAAAAATTAAAAGGTTGTGGACTTTTTCAGAGGTCGCAAAAAATTTCCGCCATTTTGTAATCATGCTGCCCCCTACGGTTAATAATAACACTTTTCTTATTTTTCCGGACAGCGACAATTGTTTTTCCTCCCGTTGTGTTTTGATTTTCTATCGTGGCGTAACAGAATAGTCCCCACACAGGCCGAAATTCTCGCCCCATAAGACTAACGCACCGAAGGGAACGCTGCAACGCACCGAAGGGAACGCTGCAACGCACCGAGGGGAGCG
>CAZQVW010000078.1:0-8139 GCA_964596865.1 uncultured Bacteroidaceae bacterium | reverse complement strand
CGCACCGAGGGGAGCGTTGCTGCGCACCGAGGGGAACGTTAGCTTCTTGACGTACTTTTTCCCCTTTACGAGACTAATAATTTGCCTCATTCCGCATTGTTTTTGAGTAGGGGCGGGATTTGCGGGAGCCTTATCTGGCATTGCGAATATCTACGCCACAAAAAAGCCCCCGCGCAGCCTGAATGTAGGCGGCGCGGGGGCAATAGTTGTTTCCTTATTGATTTAGGAAAGGATAGTGTCTGATCTTTTCTTACAGAAAATGATTATCGCTCTTGCTGAACGTTGTAATCGGCCTTGCGGTAAGCAGTTGTTCTTGCTTCAGGTGATTATCGCACTTGCAGAACGTTGCAATCGGCCTTGCGGTAAGCGATTATTTGCCTTCCAGCAGGCGGAGAATCTTCTTTACGTAGGCTTTGGAGGCTGCATCGCCACCGGCAATCTGACTGTAGATGTAGGCCACATCACTGGTGTTGATAGAGCCGTCGCCATTCACGTCAAGGGTATCCTCGGTGTAACCGCTATTTGCGCCATTGGCGATAAAGTTGTACACCACTGCCACATCTGCGGAGTTTACTTGGCCATCGCCGTTCACATCGGCCTTATTGCCGGTGGGGATGGCGTTGAGGCCCACGAGCACGAGTTGCTTATCAGCGGCAGTAACGCCTTCTACCTCGCCGCGATAGGTGGCGGGGTCAATAGCACCGGTCTGTGCGCCGATGCCAACGCCGTCTTTGGCTACCACGTAGTCGGTGCCGGTGGAATAAGCTACTCCTGCGCTATAGCCCTGGCCATGGAGGCAGCCGGAGATGCCGTTGCCGTTGATGGGCGAGGTGGTTACGCTGGTGGGGAAGGGGAAGATGATGTCTACGTCCTCGCTCTCCTGCCCCGGAATGGGCTCACCGCTGAATAAGATGCAGGGCTCGCCGGCTGCAAACTCGTCTTTCTCATAAAGTTCGATAGTGGAGACAAGGGCGGTGTCGTTCTGCTCCTGGGTAATCTTCTTTATGGCGTAGAAGTGGACATCGGAATTCACTTCGGCCACGGTCTTTGCGCTGAAGTTGAAGGGCAAGCAGAGAATGTCGGTGTAATTGTTGCGATAGGGCATCACAATCATCTCGTCCACGTTGAGCTCCTTAACGCTGAGGAAGGTCCACGAAGAAGCGGAGTTGGCGCCGCCATCGTTGTAGGCCACAATATTATTGTTGGAGCCTTTGGCGTGGAGCGGCAGGGTGTTGCCATCGTTGGTGGGCACCAATTCAAACTGGCCTCCGCCCAGTGAGTTTACTTTGTAGGCTACGGGCTCGTAAGAAACCTTGACATTGGCTTGATCACCGTTGCTCGGGCCCATATAGAAGCCGTTGCCGAGGTTCTGAATGTAATAATTGTCGCTGTTGGCCACAGGGATGAAGCGCCACATGGCGTGAGCATCGTAGAGGAAGCTCTGGCTCTCTTCTACGTTGAGGCCCCACATAAGATTGTTGGTGTTGTTGGCGCCGGAAGTGTAGATTACCTGATCCTTGCAGGCGGCATTGTCTTCGCCGGCTGCGCCCTCACGATATTGCGAGGTGGAACTGATGTAATACCATGTATCGGGCACTACTGTATGGATGCTGCGCGCGAAAGTGGTGTTGGCTGCGTTCATCTTTGAGATGGCTGCGTCCACATCGGCCTTAATCAATGGTTCGCTGGTGGAGGTGTTCTTCACTTCGTTGATTACGGCCTGCAGTGCGTCCTTGGCCTCTTGGCTGGTCTGGCCCAGTTTGTCGCCTACCTCGGTGGTGTTGAGATAATTCTCGCCCAGGGCGATGGCGGTGTTGAGGGCCACGGTGTCTACGTAGAGCGATTTCACGGCGTCTACGGCTTTCTGGAGGTTGTCTACCTCGGTCTGGGTGGCTGCGTTGTTGAGCAATGCGGCTTGGCCGGCCATGGCTGCGGCGCTCATGTTGTCCACGGCGGCTTTCATGCCGTTGATGTAATAATACTGTGAGTGCTGCTGATCCACGGTGAGGCCGTTAATCTGAAATTCGGAAATGCTGAAGAACGGGTGGGTCTGACCGGCGTTGGTGCGGTTGCCTACGGTGTGGAGCACGGTGAAGCGCAGGTACTGGTAGGAGGAACCGAGGTTGATGTCGGAGATGGTCTGTGCCTGACTGGTGGCGTTTCCATCCCAAGCGATGGTCAGCGTGGTGATGGAGTCCCAAGAAGTGGTGTCGTTGGTGGCTTCCAGTTTTACTTGGTCGGGAGCGTCCATGCCGCCGTAGTAACCGGAGCGGCGAGCGAGGAGGAGGTCAAACTCCTGCACCTTGTTGGAGCGCAGATTCACTTGCAGATAGTGGGGAACGCCCGGGTCATCGTGCCATGTGGAGTGGAAGAACACAGTGCCGTCGGTATTGCCGTCAATCAAGGCGCCGTATGTGCCTTCGGCGGGGTCTTTGGCGTTGGAGGAGAACTGATTCTGCTCGGGGATGCTGTCGTTAGCCTCGGTGATGAGGTTGCCGCTCCTGATAAAGGTGAGGGTCTTGGCCTTTAGTTCGTTGGACTCGTTTATTAAGGAGGTGAGCTCGGAATTGATGTTGGCCTGCCTCTTGGCATCTGCGATGGAATCGGGCACCTCTGTGCCAATGTAGCGCAGATACCAGGTAGACATGCCGTTTATATCGTTGTCGTTCCATGTAACGATGTTGCCCTTGTTGCCGCCGCCGTAGCTGTGGCCTTCGGGATGGTAGCTAATGTTGCAGAAACTGTTTGCAATCAGATACTGAAGCGCGCCAATGGGAGTGATGGTCTGCGCTGTGGTCTGCTCCACAGACATATAAACGGGCTGCGAACTGTCTATTGTCTTCGACGACTTGATATAAGTGTTCGTGGAGTAGTTCTGAATGGAATAGTTGCTGCCAATGGGAGTAATCTTGAAGATTTGTGTGGGGTCGCTCTCGTTGAGTGTGGCCCAGCCTAGGATGTCGCCCTCGTTTACGGTCATTGCTTTCTCCACCGACTGGCGATTTACGAAGCCCGGGTAGGCGCTCACGATGCGATAGTAACCCTCGGTGATAGGATTCACGGATTTCTCCAAATCTTGCTGGAGGGCCACGAGGTTGTTGTAGGCCTCAAGGTATTCGTCCTCGGAATGTTCCTCTTCCAGCATGAGCATGGCGCTCATAAGGGCGCTTTCAAATGCGTCTACCTTGGTCTGCGGATAGGTGCCCGGGGTGATGCCGCCCTCATAGCTTTGACCGCTTTCGCTGATGCGGTCTATAAAACTCTTAAGAGTGGATTTGTTGGTGGGCGATTCGTAATCTGTCTTTGATTTCACGATGGCTCCGCCCCAAGTGGCGTTGTAATTGCCTACAAATTCGTCAGGCACCACCACCACGGCGTTGTCGGCGTTGATGGGGCTCTGCGAATTCGATGGGGGCTCGGCTGCGTTGAGGTAGACAACGCTGATGGCCTTGTCATTGGCGAAAGCATCGATGGCAAAGGTGGTTACAGACGATGGAATGGTGATTTCATACAGCTCGGAGCAGTTTTTGAACACCGAGTTGTAGATGGTGGTAACGCCCTCCGGCACCTTAATCGTCTGCAACTTGGGACAATCGGCAAATGTCCACTCGCCCATGTCGGCCAGATTCTCCGTTAGGGTGAGGGTGTGGAGGTTGGTGCACCCTTGGAAGGCGGCGGGGCCGATATAGTCCAAAGATGTGCCCTGAAAGGTTACGCTTTCCAAATCTTCGTTGTGATAGAAAGCGTGCGACTCTACGCGGGTAACGTCATAGTACGCACCGTCTACCTCGATGTAGGCGGGAATAACGAGATTGCCCGAATAAACGCCGCCTTGACCGCCGTTAGTGCTGCTGGCGGGCAGTGTGGCTTTGCCGTTGCTGATGATGTAGTTTACACCATCCACGGTAACCAAACTGTCTGTCACCTGTGCCGTAGCGGTAGTGATGCCGGCCATGATTATCATCGTCACAGCGGCAACGAAAAGCTTAAAAATGCGCTTCATAAGTGATTTGTTTGTGAGTTAATATAAAAAGTGAACATAAAATAATCTACAGTTATTGCAGGTTGTGGCCTGTGATTGCAAATATTGCTTACGTGAGAAATTGTCTTATCTATGCGAGCGCGTGTTTTATTTAGATGAGTATTTGTTTTGTTTAGATGAGCGCGCGCTTTGTCTCTTTATTGTCTTTTCTTAAACCTATTGTCTCTTTTTCCTAACGTCAAAGGTAGCATAATTTCTATTAATTGCCAAAATTTACATGCAAAATTCGTATTTTGTGCTCTTATTTCTGAATATTGTCTGTATATTTCTAATAAAAGTGCCGTTTTGGGGCTTTCGCGGTGTGATTTAAGTGGAATAAAAAGGAAGAATAGGCGAGGGATGGAGGATAACGCTTATCTGGCGATGTGATAATCTCGCAAATCTGTTATGCTGATTATGAATGCTTGGTAAAAAATCCCCCGCGCGGCCTATTTTGGCAGCGCGGGGGATGATGAGGCCCTATATAGCTGGGGAATTACTTCTGTGTCTCCAACAGGCGCAGGAGCTTTTGGGCGTAGGCCTTGCTGGAGGCGTCGCCACCGCTGATTTGGGCGTAGATGGCGGCCACATCACTGGTGTTGATTGTGCCGTCGCCGTTCACATCGAGGGCTTCGAGGGTGTAACCGCTCTCTTCGCCGTTGGCCACATAGTTGTAGACCACAGCTATGTCGGCGGTGTTGATTTCGCCATCGCCGTTCACATCGGCTTTAGAGGCTGTGGGCAGCGCTTTCAGGCCGATAACGGTGAGAGTGTAGTCGGTAGTTTCGCCGGTAATCTCGCCTGTGTATTTAGACGGGTCGATAACGCCGGTCTGACTGGGCACAGTGGCATCGTTCTCCATTGGGATGAAGCGCTTGGCGGTGGAGATGCCGGTGCCTTTGGCGCACTTGGCTTCAGACAAGACGCCGGTCAATCCGTTGGCGGCGATAGGAGTGGAGGTAACCGTAGAGGGGAAGGAGAAGAAGAGGTCGAAGCTCTCGCAGGGCACGCTCTCGGCTGTATCGCCCAGCACGATGATGCAGGGCTCGCCGGCTTTGAGCGAGTGTTTCTCATACAGTTCGATAGTGCTCACCAATTCTCCGGCACTGTTCTGTTCCTGTGTGATTTTGCGGATACCATAGGTATGGACGTTGTCGTTGTATGAGGTGATGTCCTGCACATCATAGGGCAGTGTCATCACGTCTATCAGGTTGTTGGCAAACGTGTTGATGGTGATGCCTTCAATCTCCTCGGGCACCACTGCGGTGAATGTCCATGCGCCATCGCCATTGAGGGCGGCTGCGGTGGTGAGGATATTTGTGGCTTTGCCGCCGCAATAAAGGCTCTGTTGCTGAGAGTTGGCGGCGTTCTGACTAATCAGTGCGAACTGGCTTTCGCCCAGCAGGGTTACGGAGTAGGCCACGGGCGTCTCCGACTGGTGGATGGCAATGTTATTGCCGGCCAATTCGCCCAGATATAGGCCTGAACCGAGGTTTTGGAGAGTATAATTGTCTGTCCCCTCGATAGGCACGATTCTCCACATGGTGGAGGGCGAATAGATGTTGGTCATGTCGCCGTTGTCGTCCACATATCCCCATTTCAGGATAGATGCTGCGTCGTTGCCATTGCTGTAAAGCACACTGCCAAAGCATTTTGCGTCTGTTTCGCCGCTTTCGCCGTTGCGCACGTCAGTGGATGTGGCGGAACGGATGTAATACCACTTGGAGGGGTCGGGCATGCGGATAGCATGGCGGAAGGCCTCCATAGCATTGATCAATGTGGCGGATGCCTGGTCGATACCGGCCTTGTTGAGCGGAGCGGTGTAGAGAGAGGGGTCTTTAGCAGCGTTGATGGCGGCTTGGAGGTTGGTGGCAGCGCTCTCGTCTGTGAGGTTGCCAATCTCATCGCCCACGCTGGCCGTAGGAATCAGGGCTTCGGCCTTGGCTATCAGCTCTTTGAGCGAAGTGGTGTCGGAATAGAGGGCCTTTACTGCCTGAAGAGCGCTTTGCATGGCGGCCAACTGCTCGGGGCTGACGCTCTTGGCGGCCACGGCTTTGGCGGCACTGTCAATCTGGATGCGCAGGGCGTCTACGGCCTCCTTCATACCTGCTACGGTGAAGTATTGCGAGTTTTCCGTGTCGTCCTCATATTTATATACTTGGAATTCGGAGAGGGTGAAATAGTTGCGCCCAAGGGCGTTGTCCTTCACCACAAGGCGCAGGTAGGAATAGCTGTCGCCCAATTCCACAAACCATTTGGCGGGCACGCCCAGAGCGGCCATATTGGTGCTGTCTATCTTCACCCAAGCGGAATCTTCGCCATTAGACTTGCTGGCGTATAGTACCACGTTGGCGGGACGCTCGTCCAATCCCCATTGAGCGGCCTCGGGGCGCTCCTGTGTGGCGCCGCGGGTGTTGTAGGTGATGGCCACCTTGTCTGTAGGCGTGGCGGCGATGTTCACATTGATGGTGCCGGCGCCCTGCATGTAGGTGCTGTCGAGGTTGTCGATGAGGAACTTGTAGTCGTCCGCGCCCTCGATGCCCTGTGTGCGCACGGTGGTGAAAGTAATCTGATTGCCCTCCACCCCGTTGCCGGCGGTGGTGATAAGGCCGTTGCCGGTGGTCTTGTAGACAAGGATTTTCTCTACCAACGCGCCGGCTTCCTCGGCCAGGCTCTGCAGGGTCTTCACTCTGTTATTGGCAGCGATGATTTCGCCCAACTGGCTTTGCATCTCCGCACTGATGCGGCGCAGATACCAGCAATCGGTGTTGTTTATGCCGGTGATGGTGTAGATGTTGCCCGTGCCCACATCGCCGCTAACGGCGTTGCCGTTGTCTATGTTGGCAGTGCAAAAGCCCATATCGGTGCCAATGTGGCCAAACGGGTCGAGCCTGTTGGCGCAAATCTGCCATTGGCCCGCACCTACGAATTTCAGAGTCATATCGTTCTCCGGCTCTTTGGTAACGTAGGATTTCTTGCTGGAAGAGCCATGTTTTGGACTGTGGCCAAGATAGCGACCTGTGCCGAGATTGAGCAGCTGGTAGTTGTCGCCGTTGGCGATGAACTGCCAAACGTAGTCGGGACTGGTGGTGTCCAGCGTGTTCCACACGGCGGTGGTGTCGGTGGCGGTCATAGCTTTCTCCACGTTCTGAATGGTGAGGAAGTTGTTGTAGCCGTTCACCAGATAATAGTAGCCTTCGCTCACGGGCAAGTAGGCATTTTTCACGGTGGCGAGGGTGGAGTTAATCTCGTCCTTGGCATCGAGGTATTGTTGGTCGGTGGCCGAACTGCCGGCCAGCAATGCCATAGCCTTGTTGAGCGCGCTCTCGTATGCGCTCACTGCGCCTTGGTCATACATGCCCGGGTCGGTGCCGGCGGGGTACTCTTCGTCTGATTGCGTGATAGATTCTATCAGCGTCTGGAGGTCAAAGGCATAGTCCTTCACTTCGCTGACACGATAGATATTGAGCGGCGCACCGTTCACGCCATCCAGTCCCATAATTGAGGCAAGGCCAATCATAAAGTTGTTTACATGCGCAGTGGTGCCGTTGCCTTGGATGTCGAGCGACTGGTGTTTGGTCATCTCCGGCCAACTGGTGTAGTCCAACAAGGCCACAACGCTCTTGTCGTTGAAATCATATTTTGTGGTCTTGGTCTGATTGTAATCCTCAAAGCGGATAACGTAGGCGCTGTCGATGCTGCACGTCTTATACCCGCCTGCGGGCTTACCGTCGTAGGTGGTGCCCATATACAGACCGTTGTCCAGATTCTGGAGGTAGTACTGGGCGCGCCCCTGCTCATCGGTGGGAGCGGCCACTAAGCGCCAAGCCATTTTTTCGGAGGTAATTTTCGTGCCGGTGGTGCTGGTGTCGAAATACCACCCGTTCCAATCGGTGTTACTGGTGGTGGAGTTGGCGTAAGTGTTCTGGATGGCGATAATCACGCCCGCAGTGAGCTGCGATGCAGTGAGCTGTTCGCCAACCTCAATCTTTGCGCCCGATTGCGTAACGATGGCCACGCAAAGCACTAAGAGTAGGTAAAGTCTTTTCATAATGTTATATTTAGGATTATGCTGTGTCTGTTTTGAATATGTGCTGTTCGTTTCTTTGAATAGAGTC
>CAZQVW010000077.1:2081-10814 GCA_964596865.1 uncultured Bacteroidaceae bacterium | reverse complement strand
GATATGTTATTTATTTTAGCGGATAATCAAGAATTGACGCGGTTGGGCATCACCCATTTGCTAAGCCATATTGAAAACACCGAGACACGCACCATCGATTCCAAAGCGCGCCTCATTGCGTTGCTGCAACAAGTGGAGACCACCGATAAGGATTGCCAAGAAAACGAGCGCGGATGCGTAGTGGTGCTGGATTTCACTCTTTTCGACATCAAAGACGTGGACGAACTGCTGGTGATAGCACAGCGATTCAATAAAACAAGGTGGATTCTGCTTAGCGAAGAATTGACCGACGATTTTATTTCGCGCGTCAGCGCAGATGGCACGGCTTTCAGCCTCGTAAGCAAAGAGAGTGCGGCATACGAAATAGACCAGGCCTTGCGTTGCGCCATCAGGGGCGAACGATTTGTATGCCACATAATGATGGAGCAACTTATAAGCGTGCCCACAAGACGCCAGCAGTCTGTAGTCGCCCTCACAAAGACCGAGACGGAAATACTGCGCGAGATAGCGCAGGGCAAGACCACCAAAGAGATAGCTGCCGACCGTTGCTCCAGTTTTCATACCGTAAACACCCACCGCAAAAACATATTCCGCAAACTTCATATCAATACAGCCTATGAAGCAACGCGCTATGCCCTGAAAGCCGGGCTCATAGACGAATCGGAATACTATATTTGATTTTCAAACCGGCCGTATTTTATAATTCATCGTTTGAGCGGAGGAAAAGAAAAAGGAAAGCCCCTGCCAGATTATAAGGTATTTATAAAATCGGCAGGGGCAGGTTTTATACGAGGCTGCTAAAAAGTCCTTTCAATACACGTCATTCTACATTTATAACTGAATTATTCCTTGCGGCCCAGCCTGAATTTATACCGGCCACCGAGAAGGAACGTGAAACGGGGCTGCGGAACAGCGCCGAGGTCGTAATAACGGCGGCAAAGGAGGTTCTCCAAAGAAAGATAGAGGTCGTAAGAAGGACGTGTCCAGCGCAATTTCAAATCCAGCAGGGTATAAGGGCGATAATGGCGCTGCCAAGGCTGATTATCCTTGTAATCCAAGAATGTGCCCTGCCGCTCCTGCCAGCGCAGATACCACGAAGCCGAAAGAGAGGAGACAATATTGTGGTCGAGCTGAAGAAGGAGTTTATGACGCAGGTAATCCAGCGCGTAATTGGATTGATAAATCTCCACTCTGTCGCGCCGCTTCTGATGATTGTAGTAATAAGAAACAGAGAAACGCTCCAGAATTTTCTGCCCCTCGAGGAGAGAGGCAAGATTAAGGGCTGTGGCGGCCGTAAACTGGTAATTGGATAGACGGAAAGCGGTGGAATGATATATATCGTCGGGCGTGTACATCACCCAATCAATCATGCGCGAACCGCGGCGGTAAAGACCTGTGAGCGAGGCGGAGAGAAATGAATTTTGATAGTCGGCACCAACCTTAAACGTGTTGGCCTGCTCGGGCTTAAGCCCCTGATTGCCCTGCTGCGTGGGAGAATGGTAATAGAGGTCGGTGAAAGTGGGCATTCTCATAGAGCGATTATAGGAAGCATAGAGTTTCCATTGTTCCGATGGGCGATAAGAAATGTCCACTCCTGGATAGAGGCGAAATTTGTCGTCCACGGCACTATTGCGGTTGGCCATCACACCTGCATTGAGCGACCAACTTTTCAACAGTACAGCATGCTCCAAAAAGAAACTGATATTATCGCGACTGTCGCGGTGGTCGTAATAAACGCCGTGCTCATGTTCCACACGGACAAAGCGATTGGAATCCAGAGGCTGGCCAAGATTGGTGGAAAGAATGCCCTCATGACGCAGTTCGCCGCCAAAAGCCGTGCGCCCGAGCTTCCATTTGGAATAAGCACTAAGGGCGGCCGTGAAGACATCGTTGCGATGGAAATTCTCTCCGACATTAGAAAACCTTATCAACTGGAAATGATCGTAACTGCGGATAAAAGAGAGCGTGGGCGTGAGATGGATATGCCCCATCAAATTCTCGGCTTTCACGGCTGCCATATAGCGGCGCCCTTCCTCCCACTGATTGGGATAACGCGCGCTATAAAATGTGTTGGCTCCATAATGCTGCCCATTGATGCCCGCCTGCCAATTCACACGCATGTAATCATCGCGATAGACGCCCTGATAAAAGAGCCGCGAACGATTAAAAGCACTGTTGAGCGTGGCACCATCGGTGCGCAAATAATCATAAGAAATGCGATTGCGGAAATCCGCTTTTCCCTTTACGAAAGAATTTAGGCTTCCGCCGCCACCGAAAGTGCCATACGAGCCTCCCGAAGACTGCGCCTCGATAGAATTTTCGGGAGCGATGCGGGTAATGATGTTAATGATGCCGTTGAGGGCTTGTGAGCCGAATGTGCGCGCACTGGCTCCGTCCAGTACTTCTATCCTTTCGATGTCCGACACATTCACAGGGAAATCGGCTGCCAAATGCCCCGTCTGCGGGTTATTGATATTGACACCATTGAGCAGGAAAGTGATTTGCTCGGCTGTGCCTCCGCCGATTGTTACGTCTGTCTGCACGCCAACGGCTCCTCTCTGGCGGACGTCCACATTGGGACAGAGCTTAAGGATGTCGTTGATGGTCTGGCATTTAGCCTTCTCGATGTCTTGTCGCGAGATCACGACAATTTTGCTCCACGTCTTGCCTATCGACACGGGGAGCTGCGAACCCGTTACCTGCGCCTCCTGCAATTCTATTACGCCGGTGCCCAGTGTGTCGGCCACGATGGAAAGAGAGTTGGCGCGAGTGGCAAGTGCCGCATTATGAGCGGAAAGCAATGTGGTCACGGCCAAGACGCCAATGCGGATCTCCTTCTTCATACTGTTGAAAGCCGAATAGCTGTGGCCGTCATAGCGGCGGAAGGTAACAGCGGGGTTCTTCTTGGGTTTTGAGGAAAACATTAGATAAAATAAAACATTAAAGAGTTAATAAATTATGGGGATAACCCACAGGAATGCCCATAGGGGCGATTTTTTTCATCATTTCGTTGGCAAGACAGAAAGAAAGTACTACCTTTGCATACGGTTGCATCGGACTGATCGGGATACTCGTCATTTGAATTTCTAAATACCGAGACCTCTTCTCCGATTAACGGCATGCCCTCCTTTGAGTGGGAAACCTGCAATCGGGGAGTCCTCAAATCTTATTATTTTAGGAGTTTCATCACATCCTCCGATGCAACCATTTTTCTTTTTCATAGTATATTTGCCAGATAATTAGTAGACGCGGTCTGATTATTCGCGCATGCGGCTGGATTATTTCCAAATCCGATTACATTTATTTTTGGATTCGGCCCGATTCTTTGCGAATACAGTCCCGCAATTCACATAAATAGCCCTACAATTCGCGGTTGAGGCTGCATTATTCGCACACGCAGCGCGGAATGGTGTAGATACAGCCTAATGAAATTGTATCGCGCAAAGAGCTTGCGGGAGCGAATTCACGCGTTTTTAGGCTGGAGGTCGGGATCGTGGTCTTCGCCGCGCATAAGAAGCGAATAGTAGCCCAGTTTATAAAGGTTGAACATCCACACCGTGGGCCAACGCATCAGCAGTTTTTCCTCTAATGAGCCAAACAAATGATGCCAGCAGCTAATAAGTCCCAAAAGATGCTTTCTCTGTAGCGTCATCGCGAGAGAAGAAAGGGTTATGCGCTCTTTATAATAAGGCTCCAAGCCCAGAAGAACGTGGAGAGCCTGACGTGTCTTGCGCATAAAGGAGCGGTTGCTGTCTATACCGGTATGGATTAGGGGGTTGTCGATATGTAGGATATGATACCCCTCGCGCATGAGGTCGATGCCGAAGACGGTGTCTTCGTATCCGTATTGGAAGCAGTGTTTATCGAACCTTATATGTTCAAACACATTGCGGCGGATAAGAAGGTTGAATGTGGAAAGACGAGCGTAGGGATGCTGGCGGCGCCAATCCACTGAACGAATCTTGGAAGCGGCGGTCTCGTAGCGATAACGCAGTGTATTGTCGCGGCGGCGGTAGATACTACTGGTGGCGATGCCTCCGCAGACCACATCCTGCCCAGCGGCATATTTTATATAGGTCTCGATGAAATCATCGTTGGGTAGACGCGCATCTGAATCGATAATAATCAGATAGGGATAGGTGGCTAATTGGGAAAGGTGGTTGAGCACAAAAGCCCTACCGATATTTTTTTCTTCATTAATGACACGACAATGAGGCATGGTGGCTATATGGGATAGAGCCGCCACCACCTCCTTGTCTGTACTGCCGTCATTGCCAATGAGAATCTCATAATCCACGCGCGCCACCTGGCACGATTGCTCCAGCTCCTCCACCAAGCGCGTGCAATCGAAATTATAAACGGAGATAATTATAGAAATCATTGGCAATAAGTTTTTGTATTGTAAAAAGCAAGGAAAGCCTTTATTTCTTAACGTTTGCGGGATTGAAAGGATGGTTGAGCCAGCGCTCCAACCACGAGAAGAATGTGCGTTGCCACAGAATACCGTTCTGGGGCTTCAATACCCAGTGGTTTTCGTCGGGCATAAGCAGCATCTGGGCGGGCACGCCTCTCATCACTGCGGCCTGAAACGCCGATTCGGCCTGAGTGAACATAATCCTATAGTCTTTCATACCGTGAATACAGAGGATAGGCGTATCCCATTTGTCCACAGAAAGGTGGGGAGAGTCCATATATGCTTTGCGCGAGGCCTCCACGTCGGTACGCCAGGGAGCAGCCTTCAAATCCCAGTTGGGAAACCACAGTTCGTCCGTCTCCACATATTGTTGCTGGAGATTATAAATACCATCGTGGGCGATAAACGCCTTGAAACGGCCCTGATGATGACCGGCCAGCCAATAAACGCTGTAGCCGCCGAAACTGGCGCCCACGCAGCCCAGCTTATCCTTATCCACGTATGGTTCACGGCAGATGTCATCGATAGCGGACAGATAATCTTGCATACACAGCCCGTTATAATCGCCGCCAATTTCTTCCACCCACTCTTTTCCAAACCCGGGCACACCCCTGCGGCTGGGCAGAATCACAATATAATCATTGGCAGCCATTAATTGGAAATTCCAGCGGAAGCTCCATCCCTGCGACACGGGACTTTGCGGGCCGCCTTCGCAAAACAAGAGAGTGGCGTACTTCTTATTCTGATCAAAGTGGGGCGGATAGACCACCCAGCAGAGCATCTGCTTGTTATCCACCGTCTTCACCCAGCGTTCCTTCACCTCGCCCATCTGCAATTTCTGATAGAAAGGTTCATTTTCGTGGGTAAGCTGGGTGAGGTTGAAACCGGCCTTACCCTTCACGTCAAGGATATAGATTTCATCGGCCTGACTCATGGAATGGCGCTTCACCAATAGATTGGTAGCGGAAAGCGGAGCCTCGATGGTGTGGTCGAAATCGCCGGAAGTGATAGCGCGCACATCGCCATTGAGATTAGTGGAATAGATCTGGTTTGTGCCGTGCCAAGAACCGGAGAAATACAGAGACTTACTGTCTTTGGCCCAGCAATAAGTGTCCACGCCGGATTGGAAAGCCTCACTAACATAGATTTTCTTGCCAGTTTGCCTGTCATAGACGCACAGGCGTGCGCGATCGCTCTCATATCCATCACGGGCCATAGAGCTCCACGCGATATAACGGCCGTTGGGCGAGAAAATCGGCGTTTGGTCGTAGCCCAAAGAGAGGTCGGGCGAGGAAGTAACGCGCCCGTCTTTATCCACGCTGACCGAGGCGTTCACCGGCTGGTCTTCCAGAGAGCGAGTATCGTCGCTCACGGGCTCGGTATAGCCTTGGGGTTTACAGATATTGGTGGTGGCACCGCTAAGGAGGTCATAAAGGAAAATATCACTGTCCGTAGACATGGAATAAGCCTTACCGGTTTTCTTTCGACAGGTATAAGCCAATGTCTTGCTGTCGGGACTCCAGGCCAACTGCTCCACACCGCCAAATGGCAGCATAGGGCATTCGTAGGGCTCGCCCTCAAGCACATCTTTCTCTTGACCGATACCATTCATATTGAAATCGGCTACAAAAGGATGGGGGATAGTTTTCACAAAGTGGTCCCAATGCTTATACATCATGTCATTGATAACCATACCACTGGCCAAAGGCAGGTCGTCTGGGTTTTTCTGGATGGAGGAGGTGGATTCCACCTGCCTTATCACCACGATATGCTTTTCGTCCGGCGAAAGGAGATAACCATCGATGTCTTTGCCCTGCTTGGTGGAGGAAAGGGCGTGGGCGTTGCTCCCGTCAGAGTTCATAATCCAGAGTTGGCCGCCACGAAGATAAAGAATCTGTTTGCCGCCGTCCACAAACATGGCATCACTCTCCGATTCCGTGGTGGTGGTGAGCATCTTGCTCCGACACGTGGCCAAATCCATCACATACAATACGGAGTGGCTTTTGTTTTGCTCCACACTATAGTATGTAACATTGTAGACAATCTTCTTGCCATCGGGCGAAGGCTTCACTCCGCCCACACGCCCCATGGCCCACAGCACCTCGGGCGTAATCCTTTCGCCCTGACATACTTGTGGTTGCGGACCAATAAATTTATTGTCGCCGGCGGGGACATTGCCAGCGCTCTGTGTATCTGCTTTTGCCATTGAAAAAATGCTTAACGCTATCAGAAAAGCTGAAACGGTCTTGTTCATGCGGATTGTTATGAGAAAATTTTGTTTTTGAATCTGATTAGAAGAGGACATCGCTACCATAGGCCTATATCCGGCCTTTTGAGCACTACAGAGGGCGAGGCTCGCATACCGAGCCACGCCCTTTGTTTCTCCGGCCTACTTGCGACGGCCGCGTTGCTGCTGCTCCATCTGTTTTTGCTGCAATTCCTGCAGGGCCTGCATCCTGGCTGCGAAGCTGGAGGCCTTGCGGGGATTTTCTTTATTGCGGCGATAATTTTCTTCCAACTTGGCCAGCAACTTCTTGTCATCAGTGCGCCAACGCAGAATCCACATAGTAATGGCCGAGCCCACGAGGGAGATGAAATAATAGTAGTTGAGGCCCGAACCATAGTCATTAAAGATAAAGAAGAACACTACCGGCATCAGAAGCATCATCCATTGCATCATCTTCATCTGCGGCCCTTGCTGCATGGCCATAGTATCTTTTTGGAGCTTCATGTTGAGCCAAGAATACAATAAGTTGCTGGCGCAGAAGAGGAGACAGAAGATGCTGAGGTGGTCGCCAATACCGATAATAGGCGTTTTCCACGTGAGGATATTCTCGTAGGTGGAGAGGTCATCGGCCCAAAGGAAAGGTTGCTGGCGAAGTTCAATGGCATTCGGCACGAAATTAAACATCGCAATCCAGATAGGCATCTGAATGAGCATAGGCAGACATCCACCCATGGGATTAGCGCCATACTGACTGTAGAGCTGCATCACTTCCTGCTGCTTCTTCAGATTGTCCTCCTCCTTGGGGTATTTCTTATTGATTTCCTCCACCTTAGGCCTAAGCACACGCATCTTTGCACTGGAGATATAACTCTTTTTGGTGAACGGGTAGACGATAATCTTCAGTATAAGCGTGATTACCAGCAGCACAACGCCCATAGACATGCCCAGCGACGTGAGACCATCGAAAAGATAGATGGTGATGTAGCGGTTGATGTACTTAAACAGCGGCCAGCCCAAATAGACCAACTCCTCCAGGCCCAGATCACGGCCGTCCAGAGTATTGGCGTTCATCTGCTGGAGCAGGCGATACTTGTTGGGGCCGATATAATACTGCATCTTCAGGGGCTTGTCGCCGGAGGGGTCGAAAGTGGTGGTCATCTGGGCGGAATAATGCGACAGATAACCGCTACCACGCGGCATAGGCGAGGTAGAGAGCGTTACATCGCGGAAATCGTTGTAACTAATCAATACATAACTGAAAAACTGGTTTTTGAAAGCCACCCAATCCAGTGTTTCATCAACCTTTTCTTCGTCTTCCGACCCGGCGCGCAGATAGTCTGTGCCATGGCCTTTCTCCTTATAGGTGATATAAGAGCGTTCCTGCTCAAATTTATATCCGCGCTCCTGCTGGGTGAGCGAATCCGTCCATTCCACCACCAAATCCTTCTTGCCCGGAGCCATAAAGCGCTCCAGCCCCTTGGTGGTAACGGTCATATCCACCATATAGGAATTGTGGCGCAGGCGATAGTCGATAATGAGCGAGGCCCCCGTGTGGGAAGTGGCGGTGAGAGTAAGAGTGGTGTCGGAGATATTGGACGGAGCGAAATACAGGTCCTTGGTATTGAGGTTTTCGCTCTTGAGCTCCAAAATAAAGTTCATCGAAGAATTAGCCGGAGTGAACAACACCACGGGCGTCTTCTGCTGATTTTTGAATTCCTTGAGCAATCCCTTTTCAATCATGCCGCCGTGGGTGTTCACGTCCAAGCAAACCAATTTGTTCTGCAATTGGAGGGTGCTTTCCTTGCCGTGCATGGAAAGGCCGAAGATATAATTGGTGTCGAGGGCGGCGGTGTCGGCCAATTCCTGCGCAGCTTGCGCTTTCTCAATCTCGTGGCGGATATTTGCCAAACTGTCTTGCACGCGGACGATGCTGTCTTGCGCCCTGCGAGCGGCAATCTCCTCTTTCGAGGGCTGGTTGATAATTCCAAAGCCCACTATCACCGCAGCGATAAGCACAATACCTATCCATGTATCTCTGTTCATGTTAATTCGTTTGATGTAAAAAGATGGGTTATCCTATTGATGTTCTTTT
>CAZQVW010000077.1:0-1981 GCA_964596865.1 uncultured Bacteroidaceae bacterium | reverse complement strand
CTGTCTGCGCCTTATTATAATATGTATGTGGCCTAATCCTGCTTTTTGCTCACAATGGCGTGGATAAAGCTCAAGAAAAGCGGGTGAGGATTGAGCACTGTACTGGAGTATTCGGGATGGAATTGCGTACCGACATACCAAAAGCGCGAGGGCACCTCCATAATCTCCACCAGCCCCGTGTCAGGATTTCGGCCGGAGCAAATCATACCGTTTTTCTCAAACTGGGAGAGGAATTTGTCGTTAAACTCAAAACGATGCCTGTGTCTTTCCACCACCACGCACTTTTCCGAATTGGCCGCGGCTGCGTCAGTGGCTGCCGAGGCGTTGTTTGCGCTCGCATCCACAAGGTTGGCCGTATCGAGGTGCTCCTCGTAGGCATCGTATGCCTTTGTGCCAGGCAGCAGTTCGCATTTATAACCGCCCAATCGCATTGTGCCCCCCATATTGGTAATGCTCTTTTGCTCTTCCATCATGTCGATGACATTATGCGGCGTTTTGGGATCCATTTCCGAGGAATTGGCGTCTTTCATTCCCAACACGTTTCTGGCAAACTCAATCACCATGATTTGCATTCCCAAGCAGATACCGAAAGTGGGCAGGTCATGCTCGCGGCAGTATTGTGCGGCCAAAATCTTGCCCTCTATTCCGCGCTGACCAAAGCCAGGGCAAATCACCACCCCGTCGATGCCGGCCAGTTTATCGGCCACATCATCGCGGGTCAGGTACTCGCTATTCACAAAGACGGTCTTCACGCGGCGGTCGTTATAGGTGCCGGCCTGTGAAAGGCTCTCAAGGATACTCTTATAGGCGTCCTGAAGATCGTATTTACCCACAAGAGCCACCTTAATCTCCTTTTTAGCCTTATGGCGGCGGTCGAGAAAGTTTTTCCAACGCCCGAGGTCAATATCGCCCTCGCAGGGGAGGCCGAATTTATTGAGAATTACGCGGTCGAGGTTTTGTTCCGCCATTCTCACGGGCACCTCATAGATAGTGGGCATGTCCAGACTCTGCACCACTGCGCTCTCGTCCACATTACAGAAGTGGGCAATCTTGCGGCGCAGGCCTTCGCCCAGTTCATGCTCGGCGCGAAGCACGAGGATGTCGGGTTGGATACCGAGGCTCTGCAATTCCTTCACGGAATGCTGGGTGGGCTTCGTCTTAAGTTCGCG
This sequence comes from uncultured Bacteroidaceae bacterium, assembly GCA_964596865.1. Lineage (GTDB taxonomy): Bacteria > Bacteroidota > Bacteroidia > Bacteroidales > Bacteroidaceae > UBA6382. Next base: position 812 of record CAZQVW010000077.1, on the reverse strand, counting down.
CGCCGCATGCAGATAGGGCACGTATGTGAGATGTACGCACAAAGCATTTTTGCCCAACTCCCATTTCAACTGGCGGATAGCTTCGAGAAACGGTTGGCCCTCGATGTCGCCCACCGTACCGCCAATCTCGGTAATCACGAAATCCAGATTATGCTTTTTCCCTTGGAATAGCATATCGCGCTTAATCTCGTCGGTGATATGAGGAATGACCTGAATGGTATGCCCCAAGAAATCGCCTCGTCTTTCTTTCTCTATTACATTCAGATAAATCTTTCCGGTGGTATAATTACTGTAGCGCGATGTCTTGATACCCGTAAAGCGCTCATAGTGCCCGAGGTCGAGGTCGGTCTCCATGCCGTCTTCCGTAACATAACACTCACCATGCTCGTAGGGATTGAGTGTACCCGGGTCTACATTTATATAAGGGTCGAATTTCTGGATAGTGATTTTATAACCGCGCGCCAGAAGCAATTTGCCAATCGATGAAGCAATAATGCCCTTGCCGAGGGAGGAGGCCACACCCCCTGTAACAAAAATGTACTTCGTGTCTGCCATCTATTCGTTCATTTTAAGCCGCAAAGTTACTAAAAATCGCCCTTATTTACCCGCATAACACCCATTTTCTTAACAATAACTTAATACCATCGCCCTCTCCCCCACTTTTATCACGCGCAGATTTCATTTTATGCCCACTCGTTTTCTTTTTATACCCACACGTTTTCATTTTATGCCCACTTATTTTTATTTTATCCCCTCAAAAAGTCACTTCCAATCGTTTTGACTATCGTTAACAGTGCTGTAACAATAACTAA
>CAZQVW010000076.1:0-10963 GCA_964596865.1 uncultured Bacteroidaceae bacterium | reverse complement strand
GTCCAACTTATCCACCAATTTTTGCAAACGGTCATCCACCTGTCCCTCACTAATAAGAGCCACAGCCAAATCTAACATCACCATAGCCTGATAATCGTGCTTATCATCGGTGTAAAATGATGCCTTGTAGCTATCTAATTTTTGAGCAATGAGCTTGGTAGCCTTGCGATAGACCTCCTCATCTTCGCGTTTTACGGAGATTTGGTAGAATTTGCTGTCAATATTTAGTTGTATAGTTATCTTATCTGATGGCATAACAGAAAAATATTTAATGTTTACACACAAAAATCGAGGCAAAGCCCACTAAGCGCATTTTTGTCAATCACAAGGACGGGGAGGATACCGTAATACAAACAACAGTTCTCTCGCGCCGAATCCCATTCGCCTATTTTTCCACCATCAAAAGGGAGATACAGGTGTCTATCTGGCGAATTAGGCGCGACAAGCGCACTTTAGCCTCGCGCACGTCCTTTTCTCCAAGGGCGAGCGTCTTGGCCAATTTCAGCGTATCGTATTGCTGTTTCAATAGGGCGTTCTCTTCCTTCAAGGCATCCACAATCTGCTGGCGTCTCTCCAATTCATGAAAACGCTTTGTAAGCATATCCAGCTTCACATCAAGCTGATTAAGCAGTTGGTCTCTGTTGTTAGTAACCATAGTGCAATGAAGGTGTGGTTGACCCTATTTCTCTTCTTTCTTTCCGGCTTCGTCTTCAGAATCCTTGTTGCGGGGCTCCTTTTTAGCAAGGATAATAATATTGTAGGCGTAGTCTGCAAGCCATTGTTGCGTGTATCCCAACCGTTGCTGGTATGTGCGGATAGCATAACTGGCTTTTCTCACGGCGTCATCCTTAAAGGTGTCTTTCGTGAAGATGTCGTTCACGCCTTTTTCCACCACAGACCTCAAAGCTTTCTTCATAAACGATGGGAGGCGAAGCCTAAGCTGCAAAGTGGAGGAGAGCACAGTGAGAAGATCTTGGCTCATGCCCTGAAAGAGAAGGAAATAATTGTTTACCTGATTGATATTGCGGCAGTTTACTTTGATACTATTATCAATCTCCGCAAAGAATGCGTCATTCAACCCGTAGGTTTCTTGCAGCATCTTGCGGCATTTGTTTTTCTCGCCCAACCCAAGTTTGTTATTCACCGTAGCCACATGGAGCGAACTCTTAAACATACGGAGATCGGGCAACATTGCCAAATTGGTGATGCCAAGCCGCGAGGCCATCACTGATTGATAATAGACGCGGATGAGGGTCATAAAATCCTCCATGCCGCCAATCTTATAGGCAGGCTCCTTAGAGCCGTTCTTATGGAATATTCGTTGTAACAAAGACATATTGCGGTTGTTTTAACTGCAAAGATAACTATTTTTAGCCATTCCGCTCATAAGAGTGCCCGTTTTTTCCAAAAGGACGGTGCTTTTTGTTACCTTTGCACAGAAAATCCATTTACACGTCCAGTAAATCCATTTAGCTATGTATATTGTTCGTATGTTGCAATCCTTAGGGGAATACCTCCTATTGATGGGCCGCACATTCCAGCGGCCGGAGCGGATGCGTATGTTCCTAAGAAAATATTATCAAGAGATTTTGGCGTTGGGCATCGACTCCATCGGCATCGTACTTTTGATTTCACTGTTTATTGGTGCCGTTATCTGTATCCAAATGAAGGTGAACATCCAGAGTCCGTGGATGCCGGTATGGGTGAGCGGCTACACCACGCGCGAGATTATGATGTTGGAGTTCTCCTCGTCCATCATGTGTTTGATTCTTAGCGGGAAAGTGGGATCAAACATAGCTTCCGAATTAGGCACGATGCGCGTAACTCAACAAATCGATGCCTTAGAAATCATGGGCGTGAACTCGGCTTCATACCTTATCCTGCCAAAAATAGCCGCCTTGGTTACGATGATTCCAATCCTCGTTACATTCAGCGTGGCAGCGGGCATAGGCGGAGCCTACTGCACCGCATACATCGGCCACATCATCACGCCCACCGATCTCACCCTTGGCCTTCAGCATGCGTTCAATCCGTGGTTTTTCTGGATGGGAGTGATAAAATCCTTGTTCTTCGCATTCATCATCGCCAGCGTCTCTTCATTCTTTGGCTACACAGTGAGGGGCGGCAGTGTGGAAGTTGGCAAGGCCAGCACCAACGCTGTGGTGAGCAGTTCCGTATTAATCCTTTTTTCTGACATCTTCCTCACAGAGATGCTGTCGTAGAAGTAAGAAACACTGTCGCAGAATCAATTTTTCTTTTTCCGCAAAATGATTACAGTAGAAAAACTAAATAAATCCTTCCAAGAAAAACACGTCCTTGTAGACATCGACACCGTTTTCTATAACGGGCGCACAAACCTCATCATCGGGCAGAGCGGCGCGGGCAAAACCGTATTGATGAACTGCCTTGTAGGACTATTAGAACCCACCTCCGGGCACATCTATTACGACAAGCGCGACATCACCCTCATGAGCAAGCGCGAAAAAGCATTGTTAAGGCGAGAAATAGGTATGTTGTTCCAAGGCTCGGCGCTCTTTGATTCCCTAAAAGTGATTGAAAACGTGATGTTCCCGCTCGATATGTTTTCGCCCATGTCCTACGCCCAGAGAAAGAAGCGCGCCCTATTTTGTCTGGACAGAGTAAATCTCCTGGACGCGCAAGACAAATATCCCAACGAACTGAGCGGCGGAATGCAGAAGCGCGCAGCCATTGCCCGCGCCATCGCGATGGAACCAAAGTACCTCTTTTGCGATGAACCAAACTCGGGATTAGACCCCAAGACCTCACTTGTTATCGACAAACTCATATCCGAAATCACCCACGAGAACGACATAACCACGGTGGTGAATACCCACGACATGAACTCGGTTATCGGCATTGGCGAGAACATCCTTTACATCGACAAAGGCCGCAAAGGGTGGCAGGGCACCAACAAAGAAATCCTTACCTCCAACAACAAGCAACTAAACGACTTTATTTTCGCGTCCGACTTCTCCAAACAGCTCCGCCAAGACATCTTAAACCAGCACAAAGCCAGTGTTTAGGAAGTTTCCTAATTGATACACCATTAATTCTCCTTCATAAAGAAAGAGGTCCTGCAAAATGCGAGTGCTTCTTTCTTTTTATTTTTTCACCGAAAAGACAGAATCGTCTTTGGAGAGGATATTCTGTTCTTTTGAGAAGCGATTGCGCTTATGAATGCGGGGCTCGGACTCCGGCCAATCGCTCATTTTTGGCATCGCATTGTGAAGAACGGAATGATAGCCCGTATAGCGCCCCATCACGGCGTTTACATAATCAAACGTCTCGCGCCCAATCATATAACCGTAGCGCACCGAGGGATCTCGATAGTAACGCGGGTCGCTGAGGTGGAGGATAAAATAACTCACATCGCTCCAGCGATGGGGATTGCGCCCATATTTGCGGGCCAACTGCATGGCATCACTCACATGACCATAACCACCGTTGTATGCCGCCAATACAAATTTCTTTCTTTCCAGTGGGTCTCTCACCGCAGACAGTTTATCGTCTAATTCTTTTATATGGCGCGCCGCAGTCATCACATTTGTTTCGGGGTCAAAGAGTTGGGAGGCGCTCACCCCGTAATGAGACGCAGTAGAGGGCATTATCTGCATCAATCCCCTCGCACCAGCCCACGATACTGCGTTCTTATCAAATCCCGACTCCTGATAACATTGTGAGGCAATCAATTGCCAATCCCAACCGGTATGACGTGCCGCCCTTAAAAACAGGGCATCATAACTGGAGACCACTCCGGCCTTTTTGGAATAGAACACTGCCTGGCGCCTCACCACACGCATCTTATTGCTCACGGCAGCCTGCATATCGTTAGCAGCCTGTGTGCGCCTTTCGGGGGAATACCACGCATTCAGTTCGGCCAATAATTCCGGCGATTGAGCCCTCACTGCCCAAGAGCGCCCCTTGGAGTTCGCTCCGCACGATTTCAATCCGCTTTTCTTTATCAATGCCACCGGCAATTCGCACGCTATCAAATCCGCTTGTCCATCTTTCACCATCTTTATCAGTGATGCCGTGTCCTTGGCCACCTCAATTCTTAATCGCAATCCCAGACTGTTGGCAAAAGCCTCCGCCATAGTGAATTGCAGACCGGTACCACTATTGCGGTATTCATAATAAGTGTCAGGGCCATTGAAAGTTACCGCAATCAGTTCGCCCGCGTCTTCAATATCACTGAGGTCGGGCGCGGAACTGTCGTTATCCTGCTCATTGTCATCAAACAAGTGCGGTTTCTCTTTCTTGGCGCAGTCACTCATAATCCCCGCCAACAACATTAGAGCCACCACCACCCTGCCCCGCCGCATTATATATACGATGCTGGTCCAGATATTTATGGTAGCAACCAATTTGTATATCTTATTTATGGCGTTCACTTTATTATATAAGGTGTGCATTCGTTTTTATGGCCAAATATGATTTGGCAACGCAAATTTAGCCATTTTCAGTGCAGCGATACCACCAAAACAGCCGAAATATCGTGCATAGCTCCAAACTTGACGAAATTATTTCACCACTCAAACCGATTTTATTGCCACTTAAAGTCACTTCCAATCGTTTAAATTCCCAAAAATCCCGTGATAGTTTGCGTTAACAGTACTGTTTAGATAATGTTACAGTGCTGTAACAATAACTAAACAGTACTGTTAACTTATTGTTACAGCACTGTGAACGCAAACTTTCTCGCGATTTTTGGGAATTTGGACGCAAAAAGAAAATTCTATCTGCTGAATAAATGTTTTCATCCCACCTTATATAATTAAAGTGGCGGGCATAGGTATTAAAACAGCGGGCAAGGCTGATAAAAGGCAACTGAAAAACTCATTATTTACGCGCAATGTATTGTATTGAGTCTATAAGGGCGGGTTAATAGGTTTTATGCGCTTGGCCGATTGGTGAATTATGAGTAATTTTGCGTTTGCGAAATATATAAAAGTCGATACGATGGCAGACGAACTCATCACCAGTACGCAAAACCCCAAGATTAAACGGCTTCGCCTCCTGCAACAGAAATCGCAAGTAAGGCGCGATGAAGGCATCTTCGTGGTGGAGGGAAGAAGAGAGGTGGAACGTTGCCTCAAAGCGGGGTATGGCGTGGCTGCACTGTGGGTGTGCCCGGATATTGCGGGAGCTACTGCTACTGCAAACCAGTTGATTGCGCTTATGCCGCAAAAGAGTTCGGCACAGGTGGTGCGCCATGTCAGCAGTAACGTCTACGAGGCTATTGCCTACCGCAAAGACACCGAGGGCGTGGTGGCGGAGGTGAGGATGATGCCATTCCACCTAAACGACATCGCGTTTAAGGCTCAGCCACTGGTGGTAGTGCTGGAAAGCGTGGAGAAGCCCGGCAACGTAGGGGCAATCCTGCGTAGCGCCGATGCAGCAGGCGCCGATGCAGTCATCGTGTGCGACCCACTCACCGACCTATACAATCCCAATCTCATCCGCGCCTCTTTGGGAACGCGCTTTAGTGTGCCCACCGTGGCTTGCACTTCTGCCGAATGTATCCAGTGGTTGAAAGACAAGGGCATTCGCATACTCACGGCCCAGCTCCAAGACTCCCTACCCTATTATTCCACCGATATGCGCACAGGTATCGCCATAGTGATGGGCACGGAGGCCACAGGGCTCACCCCAATCTGGCGTGAGGCAGCCGACAGCCATATCCGCATCCCAATGTTGGGGATGGCAGACTCGCTGAATGTGTCGGTGAGCACAGCCATCCTACTTTTTGAGGCTGTGAGGCAACGACAAACAACATAACAACCATATCACACTACTATGAAAGTACTTTTAATCAACGGTAGCCCCCACCGTGAGGGCAACACCGCCATTGCCCTGCATGAGGTGGAGAAAACTCTGCAGGCAGATGGTATCGAGACCGAGATGATCCACATCGGCCACAAAGACATCCACGGTTGCATCGCTTGTTATAAATGCTACACCACAGGCAAATGTGTGTTCAACGACATAGTGAACGAGATTGCGCCCAAGTTTGAGGCTGCCGACGGCATAATCGTGGGGACACCCGTATATTATGCCTCGCCTGCGGGCACAGTTATCTCTTTCATGGACAGGCTCTTTTATTCCACCCACTTCGATAAGACGATGAAGGTGGGCGCCTCGGTGGTAGTGGCTCGCAGGGCCGGTTGCACCGCCAGTTTTGATGTACTAAACAAATATTTCTATATTTGCGGGATGCCTATCGCCACTTCGCAGTACTGGAATATTGTTCACGGCCGCGAGCCGGGCGAAGCCAAGGAAGATTTGGAGGGCATGCAGACCATGCGCACGCTGGGCCACAACATGGCTTTTCTACTCAAGAGTATTGCCGTAGGTAAGCAGCAATTCGACCTGCCGCAAAAGGAGCCCACGGTTCGCACAAACTTCATTCACTAACAAATTCAGACTTGCGAGCTCAATAATATAGGGCTGACTCATCGCAAGCATAAATTAAATATACAACATTATGACAATAGATTTCAATACGTTACCGTTCGAGAATTTTCCCGCATTCAAAGGTGGCGAAGGCACAATGAAAGCCCAAATGTATTGGGATGGCACCACACGTCTATTGCATGCCTTTTTGCCAGCAGGCGCATCTATCGGTCTGCATAAGCATGAGGGCAATTGCGAGATGATCTTTATCCTAAAAGGTGAGGGCACCGTGATTAACGACGGCGTGGCCTCGCCCGCTAAAGCAGGACAATGCCTGTATTGCCCCGAGGGGCACAGTCATTCTCTGGTGAATACCGGTAAAGAAACCATTGAGTTTTACGCCGCAGTGCCCAAACAATGAGAAGGTTAATGAGAAAACCGGTCGTAGGTAATCATAATACGCGAAGTTAAGGCATAGACCCGCCCTACCCAGCAAAACGAAAAACATTATACCATGCGTAGAAAAGACAGAGAGAAAGACGCAGCCTTTGCTCTCGATGTGCTTAGGCGCGCGCCATATAATACGGTGAGCATGCTCTCCACAGAGGGCACGCCATACGCCGTCCCGCTCTCCTTGGTGTGGGTGGACGAACATACCGCCTACTTTCACTGCGCCATGGAGGGGCACAAACTGGATAGTCTGAAAAAGAATCCTCAGGTCTACATCAGTGCGGTGAGCAAATGCCGCCCCACCATGTCGCCCGACGATACAAATTTCACCCTTGAGTATCAATCCGCAACAGCATGTGGCACAGCCGCCATCGTACGCGATGAGAAAGAGAAGATTGAGGCTCTGCGCGCTCTGTGCAAGAGATTTTTGCCGAAACACATGGACAGATTCGGCGCCGCTGTAGAGCGCAGCCTTGCCCGCACAATGATTGTGCGCATTACTCTCACCAACCCTCCCATTGGCAAGTGCAAGCAATACCCGCCTCACAACTAAAACCACTCACCCCACTGCCTCACAACAACCTTAACACGCCTTTCCGCATGAAACACACCACGTTCAGAAACGCCTTTCGCCTATCCCTGCCCGTATTGGGCGCATACTGGTTTCTGGGCATTACCTACGGACTTCTGGCCAAAGAGATGGGCTACAGTCTGTGGGTGCCGGTGGCAATGGCGTGCGTGATTTATAGCGGGTCGGTGGAGTTTATCGCCCTCACATTACTGTTGGGCACATTTCATCCGCTGGCAGCAATGGTGATGGCCCTCACGGTGGGCGCCCGCCACTTGTTTTACGGCATCACAATGCTGGAACGCTGGCGAGATGCGGGCAAGTTCAAACCATTTCTTATCTATTGGATGAGCGATGAGACGTTTGCCGTCAATTACAGTGCCGGCGGAAGTTATAAGCAGCAGTTGTGGGTGTCGGTGTTGGACTTCCTTTATTGGGTAACAGGCGGAATCATGGGTTATTTCATCGGTGTGATGCTGGGTAGCGAACTGATGGCGCACCTCAAGGGGTTGGACTTTGTGGTAACCGCCATGTTTACCGCTATCTTCATGGACCAGATGCAAAAGAGCGGGAATATCTGGCAGAGAATCAAAAGCATCCCGCATAGCGGTTGGCTCGGCATTATCCTCACCGCGATATGCTTGGCCGTATTCGGGTCGGAGCATTTCATAATCCCCACGATGGTGATGATTCTCCTCACTCTCTACATCTATTACCGCAGGCTAGCGCGGGCATAACAAACCGATTCTTTTATCAATCAGCATAATAGAATATCAGACCTACCACCACAATGACCTTAGGGCAACAAATATTCACCATAGCAATAATGGGCGTGTCGGTAATGGCCACGCGCTTTGTGCCGTTCCTGCTTTTCCCCACCAAGGAGCGCACCCCACGGTTTATTCTCTTTTTGGGGAAATATCTGGCGGGAGCTGTGTTTGGAATGCTGGTGGTCTATTGCCTGAAAGACGTAACTTTCCTATCCGGTTGGCACGGACTACCACAAATGCTGGGCATCGCCCTCACTGCCGTGCTCCATTTGTGGAAGAAAAACTTGCTTCTTTCCATTGCTGGCGGTACATTGGGGTATATGCTCATGGTGCAAACAATTTTTGCATAGCGTATCATTTGTAAGGAACAATCAATCCGCGCTTTTAAGAGTATACCACTGGAAGAAGTCGTCTATCAAATCACAATAATCGAGTTAAAAACACGTAATTAACGCACAAATCAATCTAATCTTATGGGACTATTTGCCAAACGCCCGTCTGCCATTCCTTCTGACCTCGCCACTTGGCCCGACACCGACAACTCTCGCCTTATCGAGGCCACCTCCATCAGCGTGGAGAAGCTCAACCGCTGTATGCCTGCCGAATGGTACCCCCAGACGATGGTGCAGCTCACTTGGCCGCACGCACACACAGATTGGGCGCCCCATCTCAAGGAGGTAACCGACTGCTATATACGGTTAGCCTACGAAATCAGTCTTACAGAGAAGGTTCTTATTGTGCATCCCGACACCCATGCACTTTCTCACCTATTGCGTGAGCGATTGCCGCAGAAGAGTTTGGAACAAATCACGCTTTTCCAATGCCCCACAAACGACACTTGGGCGCGCGACCACGGTTTTATCACCATCATTGACGAGGGCGAATATCATCTGTTGGATTTCTGTTTCAATGGCTGGGGCAACAAATTCCATTCCTCGCTGGATAATGCCATCAACAAGCGCCTTTATGACGCCCAGCTCACAAAAGGCGTATATGAAGACCACTTAGATTTTGTGTTGGAGGGCGGCAGCATCGAAAGCGATGGCAACGGCACAATCCTCACCACATCTCGCTGTCTTCTTAACCCTAATCGCAATCCAAAATTGAGCAAAGCCGACATTCAAGCGCAACTCCTAAAATTTCTAAGGAGCAAGCGTGTCCTCTGGCTGGACTACGGCTATATGGAGGGCGATGACACAGATTCTCATATCGACACCCTCGCGCGCCTATGCCCCAACAACACAATCACTTACGTCTCTTGCCGAGACAAAAACGACCCGCATTTCCGCGAATTGGAACTGATGGAGGAGCAACTCCGCTCATTCCATACCGACAGGGGCACTCCCTATCGCCTCCTGCCATTGCCAATGGCCCCTCTATTGCGCGATGAAGATGGCGAGCGCCTGCCCTCCACCTATGCCAATTATCTTGTTATCAACAAGCGCGTACTCATGCCCTCCTACGGCAATCCCGAATCAGACCAGCAGGCAGCCAGCGTTCTGCAAAAAGCATTCCCCACTTATGGCATCACCCCTATTCCCTGCAATGTCCTTTTGCTCCAACATGGCTCCCTCCATTGCAGCACAATGCAGTATTATTGCTAATGGGTTGTCAAATCCCTGTGGTATCTTGCCAAACAGCAAGCGAATAATCGTCGTTGCCAAGCAAACCACTGTTTAGCAGTTTCTTCATCTCGCGGCGAAAATTTTTTCTGCGGTCTAAAAGGCGCTCCATAATGTCAGTAAAACTAATATTGAGCGTTTGAGCCATCAAAATGAAGTTAGAATTTTTCGTCTTTGCGTTTAGTGCCTCATTTATCTCGACACTAAAGGCTTCTGGCTTGGACAATTCATACATCATTAGGATATAATGTGCCAATGCATCGCTGGTTACAAATACAGCAGAGCCATCACCGGTATGGAATGTGCCGGAATGAAACCCACTTTCCTGCAAGGGGTCTTTAATACTAATGAGATATGGCGGGCGGTCGAAGTCGGAAAGGCGAATCGGCGAGTATTCCAGTTTGTTGGCGTGAGGTATATAATGAAATACCACACTATCGCCATACGTCATCCATTGCCATTCATTTGCGCCCACCATCCACGCGGCTGCCAGCGTGGCAAACGAGCCTTCATCATAGAATTTTTCCAGAAACAAGCCTCCGCGCTTCTTGGCCTCTTTCTCATATTCGTTATAAAAGGCTTCCCAAATGCCATCTATCCATTCGTCCAGCTCCGTAAACACAGAAATCGGCTTTTTCGGCAAGTTTTTGATGAGATACCTTGACCATCTATCTGCAAAGACGCCGCCACCTCCCGCACCATCGGAAACGGCCACGCGCCTTTTGCCGGCCGCGGCTGCGTCTTCCTTGATTACATTTTGCTCAAACTTATGACAGGAGCGCCAAAAGTGGTTTTTCATTTCTCTGGTTTTATATTTGTTGTGGCTGTGCCTATATCCATCAATTGGATTAGCGTAGACATATCCGCATTGGTGGCCATAGCCACGTGGCGAGCGTTGCTGATGTCGCAACGGAGGTCGGCAATCGGCTGATTATAGCACATTGGCAACAGACTGGACATATCATACAGCGTCTTGCCGTAAGTGTCTTCCACTTCATCCCTTTTGATAGGGAAAACCAAACCGCTACCTGAATCCGGGGCAATATGGATATTAAATAGTAGCACATTGCCATCGTTGGTAAACATAGATTTCAATTCATTGGCTTGCTGGAGAATATAATCTGTGCTCGCTCCATTAA